>JBJFAG010000291.1:0-7425 GCA_051887795.1 Candidatus Coproplasma sp.
CGCCTATAATATGCGCCTTTTTGGTTTCGATTCCTTCCGGCTTATGAGCCCTAATCCTGTCGTAATTCCTCATAATTTTTACTCCTTATCTTTAAATTTACGGAATTAAAATAATTGACTTCCGTTACGCTTTGAATTATAATCATATTATGTGAAAAACATGTGATTAAGTACGAACCGCCTATAGGTCAAAAGATAATTAATTGACTAAAATCGCTAATCGGGTCAATTAAAACGGAGAAATTATGGAACAAAAACAGGATTTGAGAATACAAAAGACGCATAAAGCTTTGATCAATGCCTTTATGGAGCTGCTCTGCGAGAAAAGTTTTGACGAAATTACGGTAACCGAACTGTGCGACAAGGCTGAAACGAGAAAGGCTACCTTTTACAAACACTTTTCGGATAAATACGATTTGTTCACGTTTATGGTCAGTCAGCTGCAAAAGAGATACGACGACGAACATGAACGGGAGTTCTTTTCCGAGAACCCCAAATCTTATTATGCGGGTATATTCAGATACACGATCAATTTTTTAGAGCATAACGAGAAAATGGTCTTAACCATACTAAACAGTTCGGCACGTTGGAGTATGATTGATTTAGCCTCTCAACAGGTTGAATACAATCTGAAAATACATTTCAAAGAGGACGCAAAGCGTGGCAACGTCACCAGAACCAACCCCGAACTTATGGCGGAGATGTATACGGGGGCGTTGGTTCAGTCTGCCTGCTGGTGGATGATTAATAAAAACAGGTTCCCTAAAGAAGAGGTTATCGAACAGTTTTCAGACCTCGTTATGAGAATATAAAATCCGACGGAGCGTGATTTTATACGCTCCGTCGGATTTCGTTTTTGTTACAATAATGTTTATATATAGTTTATTCGTCTGGTTGCTCCGTACAGTTTTTTGCAGCTTTTACGCTTGAGATTTTTTTGATAATAGCCGTTGCGGTAAAGTAGCCAGCCACTCCGCAAGCCGAACCTATCAACACACCTGCAAGTACGTCGGTCGGATAGTGTACACACAGATATATCCTTGAAAGGGCAACCAAAAACGCAATGATAAGCGCAGGTATGCCCTTCAGTTTAAAGGCGCAAACGCATGCAACCGCAACGGCGAAGCAAGCCGTAGTATGCCCTGAGGGGAAGGATGAGTCGGTAGGCAATCTTACGCCAAACTGCTCGTAAAAGAGTTTAATCTCCTCCCACTCCGTCCAGGGGCGGGGTCTGTTGATAACAGATTTTAACAGACCGTTTACAATAATGAAGTTAAAGATAAGCGCTACGGCACAAATAACACCGCACTTTCTCGTCTTTTTAAAGACAAGCAGAATCAATGCACAGGCAATAGGCACTGCGGCAAATTCACCTAAATAGGTGATATATTTCATAATATAATTCAACCAGCTTTGCGAGTGGAAGGTTGAGTCTATCCATTTCAGAATTTCAATTTCCATGTTATTTCCTTAAACTTATACAATCAGATACATATGTGAATTTGCATACTCTGCAGTGTATATGTAAACGTATTCTTCTACTCCGGAATCGCTGTCCCCGTGGGAGGTACACTCCCAACGCAATATTACCTTTCCGCCATTAGCTTCGGATAAAAGCAGATACTTCCCTTCTATGTAAAAACCGATTAACTGCCCTTCGTCGATCAGTAAATTTTCATGCCGGATATCTACCTTTATTTTGGTTTTATTATTATAATAACCTTCATAATAATCCCTGTAAGTATGCACCAGGTAATATGTGTTGGCTTGTTCCATAAACTTTTCTACCAAGGCATCATCATACAACACCTCTTCTACTTTCCATTCATAACTATCTAATTGCCTTGTCTCTTTTGTGAGAGTGTATAAATAAGTTCCTTCGCTCATAATTCATTCCCCGTATAAAGTTCAGAAAATCTTTATATCATTTTACAACATTAGCGGTAAAAATACAATACGTATTTGACATTTTATAAAAATCGTGTGAAAGGTTTATGTAAGTTTAATATGAACGTTTTATTTTTAAAATATTAGTTTAAAATAAATTATAGAGTATTATAACGGAAAAGGTATATTATGTATTTAAGAGATTACATCTGGTTTGCGTGTGCTTTGCTTGTATGCGCTATAATTGCAGGAATTGCGAGCAGTAAAGTCAGTTCCACCTTCGACAGGTTCAGTACCGTTCAGACACGAAGCGGTATGACAGGCTATGACACTGCAGCCCGCCTTATGCGTTCTAACGATATCCAGGGCATTAACATTGGGCGCGTTGGCGGTAAGCTCTCCGACCACTACGACCCCAAAAAGTGCGTCGTTAACCTCTCGGAGGCAACCTACTCCTCTTCCTCCGTTGCGGCCGTTGCAGTCGCCGCCCACGAGATGGGACACGTTGTGCAGAAGAAAAAGGGCTACCTATTCTACAATATCCGTACGGCGCTGGTGCCTGTGGTTAACTTCGGGGCAAGACTTGCACTCCCCTTGGTATTAGTCGGGCTTCTTATTGATATATTTGCAACCTCTGCAGACGTTCAGGTTGGCTTTTACATCGCGCTTGCAGGCGTAATCCTGTACGGCGGTTCATTCCTGTTTACGCTCGTCACCCTGCCCGTTGAGCTGAATGCCAGCAGGCGCGCCAAAAAGATGCTGGTTTCCGAGGGCATTTTGGAAAAAGACGAGCTTGACGGTGCGAGCAAGGTGCTTAACGCTGCGGCTATGACTTACGTCGCCGCTATGCTGACATCTCTCATCTATTTCCTGAGATTTTTCGTGATGGTTTTAACCATGTTCGGCAGAAGAAACAGGAAATAATTATTTGACACAATCTTCAGGCAAAACGGGTTTAATACCCGTTTTTGTTTTATTTTGGTATATTTTAATTTACGTATTGCGTTAATAATATAAACGTGATATAATAGTACGACATCGGTTGGCTAAATACTCTGCCGACCAAGAGGGTTAATATGAAATTGACAAGAGAACGGGCGGGAATTTTAAGCGGGGTTTGCGGAATCGTTTTAAACGTTGTGCTTTCCGCCCTGAAAATATTAGTGGGCGTTTTCACAGCCTCCATATCCATAATGGCAGACGGTTTTAACAACCTTTCCGACGCCATATCCAACGTGGTTACGATAATCGGCAGCGCCGTTTCCGGAAAACCTGTGGACAGGGAACACCCTTTCGGCCACGGCAGAATGGAGTATATCTCCGCATTGATCGTTGCCTTTCTCATTTTGATGATGGGGTTCGAGCTTGGAAAAAGTTCCGTTGAAAGAATAATTACCCCTGGAGAGATCAACTATCAATTGATATTCGTCTTTGTGCCTATCGGCTCCATTATCTTCAAGGCGGGGTTTGCAATTTTTAACCATATCCTTTTCAAAAAGACGGGCAACCTCAACTTAAAAGCCGTGCGCCAGGATAGTATTAACGACTGTATTGCAACTTCAGGTACCATTGTCGCCCTGCTCGTTTCAAGTCAGACCAACCTTGTCTGGCTTGACGGTGCAATAGGTCTTTGTGTTTCGGTATTCGTTCTCTTTTCGGGCATCGGCATCTTAAAGGACGTGTTAGGGCCGCTGATCGGTCAGGCACCCCCCAAAGAGCTGGTTGAGCAAATTAAACGTTATATGCTTGAAGAGGAATATATCATCGGCGTTCACGACGTTATTGTCCATGAGTATGGGGCAAGGCACGTTATCGCCTCCGCCCATGCCGAGATGCCCGCCGACGTCGACGTGATTAAACTGCACTCTGCAATAGACAGGGTTGAAAAGACTATTTTCAGCGAGCTGAACGTGGATATGTGTATACATATAGACCCCGTACTCATCAATGACGCCGATACCGATAAATACAAGGAGTTGGTCCAAAAGGTCGTAAGCGAGTACTGTACAGACTACTCCTTCCATGATTTCAGGATAATAAAGAAGGACGAGGGCGTAACGCTTATTTTCGAGCTGGTTATTCCCTTCGACGAAAAGCGTTCCCCGCAGGAGATTACGGACGGGCTTTTAAAAATGATTAAAGCCGAAAACGAGGGATTAAACGCCATAATAAAAGTTGAACACGATTATGCTTAATATATCGCCGTGCTGTCATAATTGGCTGCACGGCTTTTTTTAGGTATTAGAAAAACTAATGGTAAGGTTAAAATATCGTTGCCTTTTAAATATTGAGTTGCCTGGGTCAATCGCTTTATTTTTTTTGAAAAAAATATAAAATATTGTGTATGGATAATCAGACCAATAAGACGGACTTGTCCTTACAATTAATTTTTATCAGCTTGTTTACGGGACTTTTTTGCGGTGTCGTTATAACCTTGTATAACGCCGTTGCCGCCATTGCGGAGGAATTTTCCCGAAGCTATTATAATTTCTTTTTCACTCACCCTGCCTTTATTCCGCTGCTGTTTGTTGCGCTCTTTGCGGGGGCTGTCATTGCAGGCGGAATCAGAAAGGCCATGCCGTTTATTACAGGCAGCGGCATACCGCAGATCGAAGGTGCCGCAAGGGGCGTTTTCCATTTTAAATGGCTGCAATCGCTTACAGCTATGTTTGCGGCAAGCTTGCTTTCGGTATTTTGCGGCCTTTCGGCAGGTTGTGAGGGGCCGAGCGTCTTTATCGGCGGTTCATGCGGGGCCCTGACGAGCAATGCCTTTAAACGTAATGCAGTTATCAGGCGGTATCTCATTTCGGGCGGTGCGTGTGCGGGACTTGCAGTTGCCTTTAACGCTCCCCTTGCAGGCATTATCCACGCCTTTGAAGATACGCATAAACGCTTTTCACCCGAACTTTTCATCTGTTCCTTTGCCTCCGTCTGCGTGGCGGTTATCGTCAGGAATATCCTGCGACCTATGATGGGCCTTTCCATGACGCCTATCTTGGCAAGCTTTTCCTTTGACGGTGCCGATACCTCCTCCCTCTTCTTTTTATTATACGCCGTACCCTGTTCGGCAATTGTTGCCTTTGCAGGGGTGGGATTTTACTACCTCATCTTTGCGCTGAGAAAGGTTATCGCTAAATATAAATTCTTTAAAGGCGTATTCGGCTTTAGCCTTGCCTTTCTGCTTGCAGGTGCGTTTGGGCTTTTAAGCAGCTATTCGATGGGCGGAGGCGTTCATTTTATCGAGGCGTTGGGCTCCGGGGATATCGTAGGTGCGTTTGCTACGCCTGTAATTATAACCGTATTAATTGCCGTTGTAGTCAAGTTTTTAGCTACGGTTATAAACGTCAGCAGCGGCGTGCCGAGCGGTGCGTTAGTGCCCATTCTTGCAATCGGGGCGGGCATGGGCTATTTAATCTCCTGGCTCTGCGAACAGATAGGTATGGACGAAGGCTACAGATATGCGTTGATTATCATCTGTATGGCTACGTTCTTTTCAACCGTGGTGCGTTCACCTTTAACCAGCGTGGTGCTGGTACTTGAATTGACGTGGAAGTTCACATTCCTGCTCCCCTTGATCTGCGGGGTTGCAATCGGTTATTTTATCGGTATTCTCTGCCGTACTCAACCGCTTTACGACAGGCTGTTTGACGAGATGCTTTTAAATGAAAGAAAGCTTCACCCCATTCAGTACTTTACCGTAAAGATTAAGGTGAGCGGTAACTCAAGCGCTGTTGACAGACAGATACGAAATATTATGTGGCCAAGCGGCGCCGTCGTCGCCCTGGTTGAGAGGAACGGCGAAAGTTTTGTCCCCAGCGGCGCTACGGAAATACGGGAGGACGATATCTTAACTATTAAGGCAAAAACATGTTACAAAGACGATTTTATTCAATCGTTGCAGAGTAACGTGGGCAAAGTCGTCATTCACCTTGCAGACGGGATTTCAGAGTAGAAATAATATATAAGGCATAGAAAAAGAACGGCTTGTAGGCCGTTCTTTAAGTTTAGTCTATGATTGGTTTTAACCCCTGTAGCCGTTAGGGTTTTTGGTCTGCCAATTCCAGCTGCTTGCGCACATTTCCTCTATGCCGAGCTTAGCTTCCCAACCAAGTTCTTTTTTAGCCTTGGAAGCGTCTGCATAGCAGGCTGCAATGTCGCCGGGGCGGCGGGGTTTGATTGAATAGGGTATTGCGTGGCCGCATGCCTTTTCAAATGCGTGAATGACGTCCAATACGCTATAGCCTATACCTGTGCCGAGGTTGTAGGTGTATACGCCTGATGCCTTAACGTTGTCAATTGCGGCAACGTGGCCCTGTGCAAGGTCAACGACGTGGATATAATCCCTGACGCCCGTACCGTCGGGAGTGGGATAGTCGTTGCCGAATACGCCAACTTCCTTCAGCTCGCCGATAGCAACCTTTGCAATGTAGGGCGTAAGGTTGTTGGGTATGCCTTTGGGATCCTCACCGATAAGTCCGCTTTCGTGTGCGCCGACGGGGTTGAAATATCTTAAAAGCACTACCGTCCATTCGTTGTCCGATTTGTATACGTCGGAAAGCATAATCTCCTGGAAGTATTTGCTGGTGCCGTAGGGATTGGTTGTTCCGCCCGTCTTACACTCTTCGGTCAAGGGCAAAACATCGGGATCGCCGTATACGGTTGCTGACGATGAAAATACTATCTTTTTGCAGCCGTGGGAGCGCATTGCCTGTAAAAGTACCAAGGTACCGTATAAGTTATTATCGTAATATTCAATGGGCTTTGCGCAGGATTCGCCTACCGCTTTTAAACCTGCAAAGTGAATTACCCAATCAATCTTGTGTTGCAGAAAAATTCTGTTGAGCAATTCTGCATTGCGTATATCGCCCTCGTATAACTCCACCTTTTTGCCTGTGATCTTCTTTACCCTGTCCAGGCTCATTGCGCTTGAGTTTGAAAAGTTGTCTACTACCACAACCTCGTGACCTTTTTGCAAAAGCTCCACACAGGTGTGGCTGCCGATATATCCTGCACCGCCCGTAACTAAAATCTTCATTTTACACCTCTTTTTTTAGTAATTGATTTACCACATATAATATACAAAAAACAGCCCGAAAAGTCAAGAGGAAATAAAAAAAACGGCATCAGGTATTGCCGTTTAAATAAGAGCAGGCGCCGCCTGCCCGAAATATTTAATAATTACCGAGATCGGTCTGTAAGCCGGGTTCTGTCGTGTACGGTTATCTATCTAATCTTACAGTCGCCTGTAAGCTTAAGCGATGTTAACGGATTAAGACGGACGGACAGCCCTGCAAATTAATGCTGCCTTAATCCCAATCTTGCGTCGGGTGGGGTTTGACTGGCCAGGGACGTTGCCGCCCCTGCGGTGAGCTCTTACCTCGCCATTCCAACCTTACATCGCCAAAAGGCTATGCGGTATATTTCTGTTCACTTTCCTTAAAGTCGCCTTCACCTGCCGTTAGCAGGCACCCTGTCCTGTGACGCCCGGACTTTCCTCACGCAAATTTCTTTGCCCGCAACCGTATAACCGACTCGGTT
>JBJFAG010000292.1:0-1813 GCA_051887795.1 Candidatus Coproplasma sp.
GTACAAGACCAAGGGGCCTGTAACGCAGACCCTTCTGCCCCTTGCCGCCATTGACGACGTTATAGGAGTGGTCGTATTTTTCACGGTTATCACTATTATAAGCGCAGCTCACGGCGGTGCAGGCACCTCTCCCCTGACAATAGTCGGAATGATTGTATTTCCCTTCGCCATAGGCATTGTTTTTGGCTTAGCGGCGGCTTTTTTAATGAAGGTTATTAAAAAGACGGCTGTCCGCTTTTGCATAATGCTGCTCTTTTTAATACTCTCGGCCGTGAGCGGATTGCTTATTGACTATTTCCTCTTCGGTACGTTTACCATAAACTATCTGCTTATGGGTATGGCGTTCAGCGCAACGGTTGCAAATATCCTGCCCGAAGATAAGCTTGACGGGGTATTAAAGCTGTATAACCCCATATTGAGCATATCGCTTGTAATAGTCATCGTCAACCTAGGCATGCCGCTCGACTACAGACTGATTGCAGGGGCGGGAGTATTTACGGCTGTATATATCATTTCCAGGGCAATCGGCAAAATAGGCGGGGCATATATAGGAGGTAAAGTTACCAAGGCTCAACCCACTGTTACTAAATATCTCGGCTTTACCCTTCTGCCCCATTCGGGCGTTTCGCTGGTGTTTACGGGCATTGCAACCACTGCGCTGTCGGCTTTCGACCCCTCACTTGCCGCAATAGTATCGGGTACTATAGTAGCCTCGGCGATTATCAACGAGATTATAGCCGTAATAATAGCCAAGTTCGCCTTCAAACGGGCAGGTGAAGCGGAACTGAGAGTTTTGTAACTGAAGAGGGAAAATATTACAAACTCTTTTTACAGCTTTTGGAAGATAGCGACCTGCGGATACGAGTCCAAGCTGAGCTGGTTCAACGACGAGAAGACGGGCATCAAGACGGCAACTAATGAAGAAGGCGTACAAGGGTTACGGCACGGAAATAAATTTAAATCAAGCCGTTAGAAATTACAGGCAAGCCGCAAATTACGGAAACGTTATCGCAAAGAACAACTTAAAACGTCTGAATAAAAAGGGGATTATTGCGGACGGTGACTTATGGTAAAGGTGGGCATATTCTGGGTGGTTCCGGACGGCGTTGGCGGACAGACCGTTTTACACGTCTTAAGGCAGTGTAACCTCAGCGAAGCCGAAGCGCTGGGATTTATAAACTACCCGTATTCACATTTTGAGATTTGGGATTGTTTGCACGGTAAGCGCAACGACGACTGCTGCTACTATCCACGCGGCAGAGTGCTGTACGACGTCAATCGGGGCATACACCGCATCTTTGCAGACAGATGCATAGACGAAAATTGTATTCGGGAGATTGTTAATTTGTTTGAAGCAGACCAATTCGAAGTGCTGCACGACGGGCATTACGTAAACGCATTTATCAAAAATAGAGGGCAGAAAAATAGGCCGAAACTGAAATATAATATCCTGCGTGGAAAAGATAGGATAGGCGAAATTAAGGTTACCCCCTTTCTTTGCGACCACTCGGCATATGACAGCTATATGCTATTATTCGAGGCATACGGGCAGAGCGTATTATATACGGGTGATTTCCGCTTTCACGGCAGAAAGGAAAGTTTAAGCTTGCTCTCCGCTCTTCCAAAGAATATCGACAGGCTTGTAAGCTTTTACAGGGCAAGTAAATTGAGCGGAAGAATATTTTACGAGGACAACTATACCGCAATGATTGCAGGTGCGGCAGGCGGTAAAATTCCCCGCCCCGACGTGTTCCCAGACGTATACTCATTCACGCCGGTACCGCAGCGCGGAAGGCGAAAGGATATATTCCTT
>JBJFAG010000293.1:0-1812 GCA_051887795.1 Candidatus Coproplasma sp.
TGATACTCTATGTTGTGGATAGTGAACAGGCAGCGTATAAACTGATATTCAGGTCTGAAACAGTAGTTGGTCTTAAGATAAATTGCAGCAAGAGCAGCCTGCCAGTCGTGGCAGTGCATAACTTCGGGATAGAAGTTTACGAAGGGTATTATTTCCAATACAGCCCTTGAGAAGAACGCAAACCTCTCACCGTCGTCGAAGTAGCCGTAGCAACCGGGACGTTTAAAATAGAACTCGTTATCTACAAAGTAGTACGTAACGTCGTCCTTAACGTATGAGAAAACACCGCAGTACTGATTACGCCATGCGAGGTGAACGTACAAGTTGCCAAGGTAGGTAAACTTCTCCCTGTACTCCTTTTTAATATCCGAATAAAGGGGCAGAATAACCCTTACGTCAAACTTGCCCGTCTGCGCAAGCGCCGTGGAGAGTGAACCCACCACCTCTGCAAGACCGCCGGTCTGAATGAAGGGCGTTGCCTCGGAAGCGACAAATAAGATATTCCTCTTACCCTGTACAGCAACCTCTTCCGTCTTTACGACAGGGGTTTTCTTTGCAGCGGTAGTTTTGGTTGACTTTGCACAAGTCTTGCTTGCCGTCTTAGTAGTCGACTTTGCAGCCGTCGTCTTGGTCGTTTTAGTAGCAGTAGTTTTAGTAGTTGCCGTCGTCTTTTTCGTTGCAGCCATCTTTATTTATCCCCCGATGTCAATTATATGCGAGAACCCTTACCGATAAAATAGGGTTTCTGTTCACAGCCTGCCAAGGTTACTCCATTACCTATGCTGCAATCCTTATCGGAAACAACGTAGGAAAGATTGCAGTTTTCAGCTATGTTATTTTCGCTCATAATGATGCAGTTTTTAAGGTGAGTACCCTTGCCGACGTGTACGTTGCGGAAGAGTATACAGTTTTCAACCGTTCCCTCGATAAGGCAACCGTCGTGAACAAGTGAATTTACAACGTGAGCCCCTTCGGTAATCTTTGCGGGAGGAGCATCGTTAACCTTAGTATATATATCTCTGTCACCAAAGATTTCCTTTCTTACCTGCTTGTCAAGCAAGTCCATATTTGCCTTATAGTAGGAAGAAAGAGAATCTATGTTGCTGTAGTAACCGTCAAGCTTGTAGCCATAAACCTTGCTTGATTTAACTGCAGGCAGAATAAAATCTTTAGAGAAGCTGTTGAGGTTTCTTGCAATCAAGGTCTGTAAAACTCTTAATATGTAAGAAGTTCTTGCAACTAAAACGTTAATGTAATGCTTTCTTACGCCATCACATTTAACGTTTACGTCAACACCGACAATCTTTTCATCCTTATCGGTATCGAACATCATATAGGACTTGTCTTCACCGCACTCATGCTCGTGATAAACAAGCGTTAAATCTGCATTGTGTGCAATATGCTGCTCGATAACCTTGCTGTAATCAAGCTTATAAACGGAATCGCTGTCAGCAATTACAACAAAATCTTCCTTAGCCTTCTTGAGGAATGCCGTTGCACCCTTAAGCGCTTCTAACCTGTTGCGGTATAAAACCTCGCTTTCATCACTGTAAGGAGGAAGTAAAATCAAACCACCCTCCTTTCTTGCCAAATCCCATTCCTTACCGCTTCCTAAGTGGTCCATCAGGGACTGATAGTTGCTCTTGGTTAAAAGACCTACCGTCGTAATGCCGGAGTTAACCATATTGGAAAGGGTAAAATCTACCAGACGGTATCTGCCACCGAAAGGAATCGAACCCTTGGAACGAACTCTTGTGAGTTCGGATACGTGTTCATCATTAATACTTGAAAAAATTACACCTACGGTTGATG
>JBJFAG010000294.1:0-1811 GCA_051887795.1 Candidatus Coproplasma sp.
TGAGTTCGGGACCTACGACGATAACCGAACGGCCTGAGTAGTCGACACGCTTACCGAGTAAGTTCTGACGGAAACGGCCTTGCTTACCTCTAAGCATCCCCGACAAGGACTTAAGCTCCCTGTTGGAAGGACCGGAAAGAGCTCTGCCCCTTCTGCCGTTGTCGATTAACGCATCGACCGCCTCCTGCAACATACGCTTTTCGTTCTTGATAATCATATCGGGAGCGCCAAGCTCTATCATTCTCTTTAATCTGTTGTTTCTGTTTATTACCCTGCGGTATAAATCGTTGAGGTCGGAAGATGCAAACCTGCCGCCGTCGAGCTGCACCATAGGGCGGAGTTCGGGGGGAAGTACGGGAAGGACGGTCAAAATCATCCACTCGGGCTTATTTCCGCTCTTTCTGAACGATTCCAAAATCTCGATTCTCTTAACTGCCTTAAGCTTTTTCTGGCTGGCGTTGGAGCTTTCGATAATTTCCTTGGTTTCCTTACATTCCTTTTCGATGTCGACAGCCATTAAAAGCTCTCGGATTGCCTCTGCGCCCATACCGACTTTAAGTCCGGTGGTTTCGCTGTCGCCGTACTTTTCTTCGATTGCATGTAAATCCCTGTCGGTGATTACTTGCTTGTATTCTACCTTTTTAACGTTGCCGCGAGCGTCTTCGAAAACCATAGCCTGATTGCCGGGGTTGATTACGACGTAAGCCGCAAAGTAGATTACCTGCTCCAAATCCTTAGGGCTCATATCGAGCACTAAGCCTATTCTGGAAGGCACGCCTCGGAAGTACCAGATGTGGGATACGGGAGCGGCAAGCTCGATGTGTCCCATTCTCTCTCTTCTTACTTTAGCACGGGTGACCTCTACGCCGCACTTTTCGCAGACGACGCCCTTATAACGGATACGCTTATATTTGCCGCAATGGCATTCCCAATCCTTCATCGGTCCGAAAATTCTTTCGCAGAAAAGACCGTCTCTTTCGGGCTTCTGGGTTCTGTAGTTGATGGTTTCGGGTTTGGTTACTTCGCCTTTTGAAAGTTCCCTGATTTTTTCGGGAGAAGCTACGCCTATCTTAATTGAGCAAAAATCGTTTAATTCAAACATTTATAATACCTCCCGTTTATTCCTTATCCTCGTCGCCGTCGTCATCGAACAACGTGAACTTATCGCCGAGGTCGTCGTCGCCGAAGTCGTCCATATCTTCATCGCTGAACAAGTCCTTAGCGCTGAAGTCGTCCTCATCGTCGCCCTCGTCAAACAGCGAGATATCGCCGAGCTCTTCCTCGTCCTCTTCGCCGCCTGAAGTAAGCTCCAACTCCTCTTCGGGAATTTCCTTTTCCTTGTCCTCTGCCTCCCTTGCCTTTGCGGTGGGGATAGCCTCGTCGTCCTCGTCAAGCTCGTGAATAATAAGCTCTTCACCGCTCTCGGTGAGTACCTTGACGTCAAGGGCAAGCGACTGGAGTTCCTTTAAGAGTACCTTGAATGCTTCGGGGATACCGGGTTCGGAGATGTTGTTACCCTTAACGATTGATTCATAGGTCTTTACACGTCCTACGATATCGTCCGATTTAACGGTTAAGATTTCCTGAAGGATGTGCGCTGCACCGTAAGCTTCCAATGCCCAGACTTCCATTTCACCGAAACGCTGGCCGCCGAACTGCGCTTTACCGCCGAGGGGCTGCTGCGTTACAAGGCTGTAAGGACCAATGGACCTTGCGTGAATCTTATCGTCAACAAGGTGAATAAGTTTAATCATATACTGTACGCCGACGGTTACCCTGTTTTCGAAGGGTTCGCCCGTTCTGCCGTCGTA
>JBJFAG010000295.1:0-1810 GCA_051887795.1 Candidatus Coproplasma sp.
TGGATAGGCGTGAAAAACTTGAGTTATTCCATAAAGGCGTTGATACGAAAGCGTACGAATTTTTCGGCTGTCACAGGCTGGAGGAAGGAAGATACGTCTTTCGTGTTTGGGCTCCTCATGCCGTAAAGGTCTGCCTGGTTGGCGATTTTAACGGATATGCGGAGGAAGCTTCGGTTATGGACAAGCTGTCCGACGGCGAGAGCTGGGAGACGGTTGTTAACGCAAGCGAGGGCGATTGTTATCAATTCCTCATTCACACCTTTGACGGAAGAAAGATATTTAAAGCCGACCCGTATTCGTTCAGGTCGGATTTCCCCAAAAGTAAGTGTTCGGTAATCTGTACCGATATACCGACCGTTGCGCCCCTGCCCCGCAGTAGCGAGGGCGAGCAACCCATAAACATTTACGAAGTTAATCTTCTTGCATGGAAGAGACATAAGGACAACTCGTATTATACGTATGCCGAGCTTGAAAAGACCTTGGTTCCATACGTCAGGAATATGGGATATACCCACGTGGAGCTTATGCCTGTTACTGAATTCCCGTACGACGGTTCGTGGGGGTATCAGGTTACGGGATATTTCTGTGTAACGGCAAGGCTTGGAACCCCTGCGCAATTTGCGTCTTTAGTCTCTGCCTTTCACAGGGAGGGGATAGGAGTAATACTCGATTGGGTTCCCGCCCATTTCCCTAAAGACGATTTCGCGCTGTACGAGTTTGACGGCCAACCCCTTTACGAATGCCCTTTATGGGACAGAATGGAACACAGGGGCTGGGGTACGAGAAAGTTTGACTTCGGCAGAGGCGGGGTGGATAGTTTTCTGCTCTCCTCGGCGGCGTACTTTTTAAATACGTTTGGTTTGGACGGGTTAAGGGTAGATGCCGTTGCGGCAATGTTGTACCTCGATTACGATATGCCGTTCGGTCAATGGACGCCCAACAAATACGGCGATAACCGTAACTTAGAGGCTATTGAATTTATAAAGAAATTCAATACGATGGTTCACGAAAGGTTCCCCTATGCAATAACAGTTGCGGAGGAATCGACTGCATATAACGGAGTTACGTCGCCGATTGAAAAAGGCGGTCTGGGCTTTGACTATAAATGGAATATGGGTTGGATGAACGACACTTTATTCTATTGCAGGCAGGATCCGTTGTACAGGCATTATCACCACCAGAAGATAACCTTTTCTATGATGTATTCGCTGGGTGAAAGGTACGTTTTGCCCCTTTCGCACGACGAAGTCGTTCACGTTAAAGGTTCAATAGTCAATAAGATGCCGGGAAGCTTTGAAGATAAGTTTTCTACAGTCAGGGCATTGCTTGGTTATATGTATGCCCATCCAGGTAAAAAGCTCAACTTTATGGGTTATGAGTTTGGGCAGTTTGCCGAATGGAATTATACCACGGGCATAGACTTTTTCTTAAAAAAATACGAAAAACACAAAAAGCTTTCGGTATTTGTTAAAGCTATAAACAATTTTTATAAAACCTGTCCTATTCTTTATAAAATAGAAACCGATTGGAAGGGGTTTGAATGGCTGGTTGTAGACGACGTTATTAACAACGTTTTAGCCTTTAACCGCTATGATGGAGAGGGTGGCTGTCTTATGACGGTAATAAACTTCTCCGGTATAGACCAACCAAATTATACTTTCGGTCAGCATGCCGGTAAGTATAGAAAGGTATTTGATACGGACAGTATACGCTTTGGCGGCGAGGGTAAATTCAAAAAGAGATTTCTTTCGACCAAAAAGCGTAAAAGCCACAACAAGGATAATTCGATAACTATGGATATTCCAAAGCT
>JBJFAG010000296.1:0-7376 GCA_051887795.1 Candidatus Coproplasma sp.
ACGAAGGCTTCAAGGTACAGGGCTTAATCAACCAGATCGCTGCCCTTGCAGACCCCGCAACGGCAACTTCCGAAGAGGCTATTGACAGCTTGCTTGCAGAGTACAACTCCGTTAAGACTATATATGAAGACCTCGAAGAGGAGCAGAAGTCTCAGGTAACCAACTACTCCAAGGTAACCGAAGGTATTGCGGCGTTGACGGCGGCTAAGACGCCTTATAACGTCATCGATATGATAGAGGCTCTTCCCGCTGCGGCTGACGTAACCCTTTCAAACGGTACGGAGATAGCTGCGGCACGTAAGGCTTACGACGCTTTGACGGCTGACCAGAAGGCAGTGGTGGGCGACATAACCAGACTTACCGAGGCGGAGGCGGCTTTGGCAGAGCTTGCGGCAAACACGATCGTTGCGCTCTTTGCAAGGAACGAAAGCGATAGTCCTTTAGCCCTTCCCGAAGTGTTCTCGCTGACGGGTACTAAGTCCAACTATGCTAACGGCAAGACCTATACCTATAACGGAGAAACCTACAGCGATCCGTTAAAGCTTGAGTCGGGAACAGAAGTTACCTTTATATTAGCCACTACAATGAAGGTGACGATCGTTACTTCCGCATCGGGAAATATTAAGATCGACGGAACGAGCACAAGTACCACGGGTACTCTGGAACTGACCTTGGAAGCAGGAACCCACACCATCGCAAAGGGCGACAGCATGAACCTCTATTACGTTATTTTAGAGGCGTGTGCATAACTCAGAGGCTTGAATATGGAACGCCCCCGACGGCAACGTCGGGGGCGTTAGTGTTGTACGGAATAATGCCGCCGTTGCAGAACTCTGCAACGGCGGGTAAAATTTCAGGAGTGTTACCGTTAATAGTCCTTTCTGCCTATAAGGAAGTCAACCGTAACGTCAAAATAATCGGCAAGAAGCCAAAGGGAGGTAATGCACGGCTCTTTCTTTTTGGCAAGCCATGCGCTGATAGCGCTCTGGGCAACGCCGATTTCCCGTGACAGCTTCAGCTGGCTTACCTGGTTTTCTTTCATCAGTTGCCTTAAATTTTCACTGAAAGTTACTTCAATCATATTGACAGTATATCCCCAAGGAGATATAATTATTTACAACTATATCCTAGGAGATATATAAAACGGGAGGATAACGATGACTGAAGGTACAGGGATTTTAAACTATAAAAGGCAATTAGCTGATGAACAGAAGATAGAATGCGAACAACTGTTACAGGAGATTGAACCGCTCGTTAAAGAGTACTTTGTCTGTGACGTCGGGCTCACTGAGGAGGGCTTAAAGCTTAGTTTTAGCAATGGGCAGTCGTTTGTGCTGTTTTTTAAAGAAAATAGCTTAAATTAACTAAATTGTTAACTAATCACAAAAAGCCGTGTTAAATTATTGCAAATGCATGTGGTATTTAACATTTTGAAAAAGGTATAAGAAAAAATGATACCTGTTTTTTAATATTTTCGTAATAAGGCAATAATGCCGTTTTTAGTATATAATCCGCTCAGAACGTCAATATATTGTGGTGTTTTAACATTGTCCGTCAATAGTTTTCATTTAAATTCAAAACTGCGGGGTTTTAATCGATTTTTAAAGAAAAATACGGCGTTTTCGGGCAAAAAACTGCGTTCAAACCCTTGACTTTAAAGCTCGGACATTATATAATAGTTGAGCACGTTGAAAAAAAGTGTGTATGGGATGAGGCATAAAGTTACTTCAAACCCCTGTTCAAACCCGCAGAGGAAGATAATTTATGCTGACAACTGTAGGGGCCTGACCCCTGCGACTAACCGCGGCTATCCATTCGAACGCCGTTTTTGCGGTGTTTTTTAATGCCTGAGCCACGATACACACGGTTAAGTTGACGTAAAGCAATTTCACATTTTGTTAGTATAAAAGGAGAATTAACATGGCAGGACAGAAAATCAGAATCAAACTTGCAGCTTACGACCACGAACTCGTTGACCTTGCAGCTTCCCGCATTGTTGAAACAATGCAGAAGAGCGGCGCTAAAATTTCGGGACCTATTCCCCTTCCCACCGAGAGAGAAGTAGTTACCATCTTACGTTGCCCCCACAAGTACAAGGACAGCCGTGAGCAGTTCGAACAGAGAACCTATAAGAGGATTATCGACATCTACACCCCCAACGCTAAGTTGTTGGATACCGTTCGTTTACCTGCAGGCGTAGATATTAAGATTAAGCTCTAATCTTTCTCTCCGTAAATATGCGTCGCATTTCTGCGTTGTGCTCCGCTCCGCCTCAGTCACTTACGCTTAAGTAAGCTCCTGTCGGTGGTGCTCACACGCCTTGAACTGCTCGCATCTTTCCAGAGAGGGGTACCCGAGAAGGGTAGGGGTTAACCCCGATAAGGTGAAAAAATTTCACCGCAAAATTAAAAAGTCAATATAGATAACCAACGGATTGGCGACGACGCAAAACGCGGCGCAACGGCAAACGAGTTATCTGAAAAATATAAACAGGAGGAACTTTATCGATGAATAAAGCAATCATCTGCCGTAAAGAGGGTATGACTCAGGTGTTTACGGCGGAGGGGAAGGTAATCCCCGTTACGGTGTTGCAGGCAGGTCCCTGCCCCGTAGTTCAAATCAAAACTGTTGATAAAGACGGATATTCCGCTTTAAAGCTCGGTTTTGACGAAACTACCGAAAAGGCTTTGACTAAGCCCGAGCTCGGTCAGTTTAAGAAGGCAGGCGTTAAGCCCTGCAAGGTATTGAAGGAGTTCAGACTTGACGACCTCTCTTCCTATGAAGTAGGCAAGGAAGTTAAGGCAGACATCTTCGCAGCAGGCGACAGAGTTGATGCCCATGGCGTTACCAAAGGCCACGGCTATACCGGTGTCATCAAAAGATGGAACCAGCACCGTTTAAAGGAAACCCACGGTGTAGGCCCTGTGCATAGAGAACCCGGTTCAATGGGTGCAAACAGCTCTCCTTCAAGAGTATTTAAGAACAAGCACTTGGCAGGTCAGTACGGTGTTGAAAACGTAACCGTACAGAACCTCGAAATCGTCAGGGTAGACGTTGAAAGAAACTGCATCCTTGTTAAAGGTTCGGTTCCCGGTCCTGACGGAAGCATCGTTACCATTAACGATACGGTTAAATAAGGAGGGAACGTATGCCTAACATTAAAGTATACAACATGGACGGCACCGAGGCAGGTTCTTTGGAACTTTCCGAAAAGGTTTTCGGTGCTGAGTACAGAGAAGAATTAATTCACCAGGCAGTAGTTACCAGGCTTGCAAACGACAGGCAGGGAACAAAGTCCACCTTAACCCGTACGGAAGTAAGGGGCGGTGGCAGAAAGCCTTGGAGACAGAAGGGTACCGGCAATGCACGTCAGGGTTCCATCAGGGCGCCCCAGTGGATTAAGGGCGGCGTAGTATTCGCACCCAAGAGCCGTGACTTTTCAAAGGGTATGAACAAGAAGGCAAAGCGTGCCGCACTTGTATCCGCACTTTCCAGGAAGCTTGCAGACGGCGAAATCATTGTATTGGAAAACCTTGCAGTGGTTGACGGCAAGACCAGGGAAATTGCAGCAATGCAGAAGGCGCTCAACCTCAACAAATCCGCTATTATATATATGGATAAGGCAGACGAGAAGGTTATCCTTGCAGCAAGGAACATTGAAAACCTTTCAACCCTTCCCGTTGAACAGCTCTCCGTATACGAAATCGTAGCGAACGAAAAGGTTGTTCTTACCAAGGAAGCAGTTAAAATGATAGAGGAGGCTTACGGAGAATAATGTTAGCTCAAGACATCATTATTAAACCCCTTCTCACTGAAAAGGGTTATGACGGAATAGCTGATAAGAAGTACACTTTCATCGTGGCTAAATCAGCAAACAAGAATCAGATTAAGCTGGCTGTAGAAAAGCTTTTCGGTGTTCAGGTTGCAAGCGTTAACACCGTAAACTGCAAGGGCAAGCTTAAGAGAATGGGCAGGAACGAAGGCTATACTCCCGACTACAAGAAGGCCATTGTTCAGCTCAAGGCAGATTCGAAGAGCATTGAATTCTTCGATTCTCTGTCCTGATAGGAGGATAAAAAAATGGCATTAAAGAGATATAAACCGACAACCTCTTCCCGTCGTTTTATGACGGTTTTATCCTACGAGGAGTTAAGCGGAGATAAGCCTGAAAAGAGCCTGTTGCACGACAAGCGCAAGACCGGCGGTAGAAATAACCAGGGTAAGATTTCCGTTCGTCACATCGGTGGCGGTAACAGAACCAAGTACAGAGTAATCGACTTCAAGAGAAACAGGGACGGTATCCCTGCAACCGTTAAGTCCATTCAGTACGATCCCAACCGTTCGGCAAACATCGCACTCTTAGCTTATGCAGACGGCGTAAAGACCTATATCCTCGCTCCCCTTGGCCTCAAGGTCGGCGATAAGGTTATCTCCGGTCCCACCGCGGATATCAAGGTAGGTAACGCACTTGCCCTTGAAGATATCCCTGTAGGTACCGTCGTTCACGCAATCGAGCTTCAGCCCGGCAGAGGCGCTCAGATCGCAAGAGCAGCAGGTATTTCCGCACAGATCATGGCAAAGGAAGGCAAGTACGCAACCTTGAAGATGCCCTCAGGCGAAATGAGATTGGTATCCATCAAGTGCCGTGCTACCGTAGGCCAGGTTGGTAACCTCGAACACGAAATCGTTCACCTCGGCAAGGCTGGTAAGACCAGATACCTCGGCGTAAGACCTACCGTAAGAGGTTCGGTAATGAACCCTAACGATCACCCCCACGGTGGTGGTGAAGGTAAGTGTCCCGTAGGCCACGCAGGTCCTATGACCCCTTGGGGCAAGCCTGCTTTGGGTTACAAGACCAGAAAGAAGAAGAATCGTACTTCCAAGTACATCTTAAAGAGAATTAATTAAGGAGGAATAAGGTAAATGTCAAGAAGCGTTAAAAAGGGCCCTTACGCAGAAGAAAGGCTCATGTCAAGAATAATCGCAATGAACGCTGCGGGCGAAAAGAAAGTTGTTAAGACCTGGTCGAGAGCAACCACCATATTCCCCGAGATGGTAGGTCACACTATCGCCGTTTACGACGGCAGAAAGCACGTGCCCGTATATGTTACTGAAGATATGGTCGGCTGCAAGCTCGGCGAGTTTGCTCCCACCAGAACGTTCAAAGGCCATGCGGCTAAGACAACCGGTAAATAAGGAGATACTCAGTTATGGCAAGTAATATGAAGAAAAAAGTTGAAAAGATTGCCGCTAACGGGGATAAGCGTCCTTATGCAACGGCAAAATACGTTAGAATTTCCCCTTACAAGGTAAGAACGGTTCTCGCTCTTATCAGGGGCAAGAGCGTTGAAGAAGCAGCAGCAATCCTTACCTATTGCGATAAGGGCGGTTGCGACGTAGTTAAGAAGGTACTTCTTTCTGCAGCGGCAAACGCAGAGCACAACCAGGGCATGGACAGAAGCGACTTAATCGTTGCTGAAGCTTATGCGAACGGCGGTCCCCACCTTAAGAGAATGCAGCCCGTATCCAAGGGTCGCGGTCATGCAATCTTAAAGAGAACCAGCCACATCACCGTCGTGCTCGACGCTAAGAAGATTTAAGGAGAGTGAAGTATGGGACAAAAAGTTAATCCTCATGGCTTAAGAGTAGGCGTAATCAAGAGCTGGGATACCCAGTGGTACGCAGACAAGAAAGACTTTAGCAAGCAGCTTAAAGAAGATAACGTCATCCGTACCTTTATCAAGAAGAAGTACTTCGACGCAGCAATTTCCAAGATTTGCATCGTAAGAGCAGCAAACAAGGTTGAGGTTACCATCTATACCGGTCGTCCCGGCGTGCTTATCGGCAAGGCCGGCGCTGAAATCGAGGTAATCAAGAAGGATCTTGCAAAGCTCACTAACGGCAAGGTTATAATTATCAACGTCAACAAGGTTGAAAAGATCGATCAGGACGCACAGCTCGTTGCAGAAGCAGTTGCTTCTCAGCTTGAAAAGCGTGTTTCCTACAGAAGGGCAATCAAGCAGCAGCTCTCCAAAGTATCTAAGACGGGTGTTAAGGGTGTAAAGATCACCGTTTCCGGTCGTCTTGACGGCAGAGAAATCGCTGGCAGCGAGAGCTATCATGAAGGTTCCATTCCCCTTCAGACGTTGAGGGCTAATATAGATTACGGCTTCGCGGAAGCACACACCACCTTCGGTGTACTCGGCGTAAAGTGCTGGATATACAAGGGCGAAGTGCTTACCGGTTCCAAGAAGCTTATAATCTCAGACGGAGGCGAAGAGTAATATGTTAATCCCTAAGAGAGTTAAAAGGAGAATGCAACACCGCGGCAAGATTCGCGGCAGAGCCCACAAGGGTAACAAAGTTGCATACGGCGAATACGGTTTAGTTGCAGAAGAGGGCGGAAGAATTACTTCCAACCAGATCGAAGCAGCCCGTGTCGCTATGACAAGATTCATCAAGCGTGGCGGTCAGGTATGGATAGACATCTTCCCCCACAAGCCCATCACAAAGCACCCTGCTGAATCCCGTATGGGTTCCGGTAAAGGTTCGGTTGAGTACTGGGTAGCTATCGTTAAGCCCGACAGAGTGCTTTTCGAAATGGCAGGCGTACCTGAGGACGTAGCTAAAGAAGCTATGCGCCTTGCAAGCAACAAGCTTCCTGTAAAGTGCAAGTTTGTTAAAAAATCAGATTTAGAAGGCGGTGAAACAAATGAAGGTTAATGAGATTAAAAATTTAACCGATGAAGAACTTAGCGCAAAGCTCTCCGAACTCAAGACGGAGCTCTTCAATTTGCGTTTCCGTCATGCAAGCGGTCAGCTTGAAAACCCTATGCAGATTAACCTCGTTAAGAAGGACATCGCAAGGGTTAACACCGTAATCCGCGCAAGGCAGCTTAAAGGTTAAGGAGTAAGGCAATGGAAGAAAGGACGACTTTAAGAAAGGAAAGAGTAGGTATCGTTGTTTCCGACAAGATGGACAAGACCGTTGTCGTTGCCATCGTTGAGAAGAGCAAGCACCCCCTCTATAAGAAGACCATAACCAAGACCACCAAGTTCAAAGCTCATGACGAGAATAACGAGTGCGGTGTAGGCGATAAGGTCAGGATCGTTGAGACCCGTAAGCTTTCCAAGGATAAGAATTGGAGAGTGGCTGAGATCATCGAAAAAGCAAAATAATTTTTGCTTTTTCGAGCGTTTGTGCAATAAGCGGCGCAATAGTTCGTTGCAGTCCGTGCCGCCTTGGTCGTGTACGTCTGTGTACACTTCCTGCGGTCGGTACTCCTGCGCCTGCTCTTGCTTGCTTCTTGCGCAAACCTGAACCCAGATGCGGTTAAAATTATTTAAATAGATATTTTTATACGTCACGGTGTGGA
>JBJFAG010000297.1:0-1809 GCA_051887795.1 Candidatus Coproplasma sp.
AACCCGCAACAGACTTGTTACAGGTTTTCTACCGGTTATTTAGTTGAATGGGTGTTATCCACCCTCTCACTTATATAAGGACAACTACTGCCCGAAATTATGCAAGAAATTTTAATCGATTAAAAATTTTATGCTTTCAACGTCTGCCAACGCTTTTTCTCCTTTGCCGGTAGACGGCTTATTATCTTTTCTATCTGTTCCGAAATAGGAGTAGTCTCGTCATCTGCTACAAATCGAACGTTTAATTGTTTCTTTGTAAAATCAATAAACTGCTTTGCGTTTTGCTCTTCAAGGTATGGCATAAACTTCGTTTCAAAATACTCCATAGGCTTCATATTTGCCTTCTTGGCGACTTTTACAAGTTCTTTGATAAACTCTTTATATCTGTAATCTTTGGGTTTGGTAAAGCGTTCTTCACGCCGTTCAATCTCCTCTTGCAAGTGCAGGTACAGCCATTGATATTCAATGGGCAAGTCTGTCATATATGCCCAAAAATAACCCCGTATCGTCAGGTCTTTTAACGTTAACATTTCCCGATATACGCTCCCTTGTGATAGGTCGTCCAACCGATAATATAGCAAGTTCTTAATGCCGTAACGGTACAGTTCGGTTTGTGTATAAAACCAACAGCGCAAACGTTCTTCTTCCTGCGGAAGTAAGCAGGATAGGAAGTCAGTCATAACCACGTTTTCATTGTGTTCTAATTTGCCCGTCTTGCGGTAGCGGTTGTATAGGTAGTCTATCTCAATGTCGATTTTGCTCCGACTGCCGTCGTCTAAGGATTGCTTATCAAATGCCTCGGTAAGTTGTTGTAACAACCTCGATACCTGATATTGTTTTATTTTCAACTGCTTGGCTATTTCCTCTTGAGTGCAGTCATATTTGTAATATAAATCGTACAACCTTTTACCGAATTTAGTCAGCTTGGAGTACAGGCTATTGTTGTCAATATTATCGCAGTTGTCTCTCTCGCAGGTTAGATTATTCTCGTCTGCTTGGTGTTCCATAGGGTCGTCTTCTTCGCCGTCCTCGTCCTCATAAATGGGGAATCGGGTAAAGTAGCGGTCGTCATAAAACTTCAAATCGTGCCTTAACGCTTTCTTATTAAAGGCGTATAATGCCGTCCATTGTTCCTTGGTTACTTCCGTCTTAACAATTACGCCGTCAACCTTTTGAAAGTAGTAGTACATTCCTTTCGTCTTAGACTTTTTCGCGTAACGGTTTAGATAATATTCCTCATTCTCCTGCCAGCAAAGCGGATCCTTTGCATGCAAAACTTTTCTTTTCTTCGCCTTAATCTTCCTTTTATCGTCCATCTTCGTCTTATATCGCAAACATACGTTTATAATTTTTCTTGTATTATAAACCCATTCTCATAAAAAGTCAACAGCCAACTGTCCACGTTCTTGGACATTTGGCTGTTTTTGATAAATTAAATTACGGTTTAGTAAATAAGTTAAGTTTCCCTGTGGCTTGGGAGAGGGATGGAACAATCTCTAAATTGTCCGCACTTATAAGCCGGCAGATTTCAGGATCGTAATATCTTCTCTGTAAATAGTAGAAGCACGTTTCGTTATCGTCATATTAGCCCCCATATCGGAAGGGATTCGCCAAACCGATACCGCTCGCCAGAGGTTATCTTTCCCCACAAATTATAGGTGTAGCTTGCCACCAGACTGCCAGTTGCATTGAATATCGCCGTTACGTCCCCAAACAGATTCTTTGAGAAGTAGTACGTCGTCCCGTCATACACCATTAAGTACGAACTTACCGTTAACTTCCGCAGACGAATTTACTATAAAGCTATTT
>JBJFAG010000298.1:0-7370 GCA_051887795.1 Candidatus Coproplasma sp.
AAATATTGCATTAAGTGATTTGCCCAGACGAACGGCTTTACGGGTACCAGGGCGAAAAGTTGCCTTAATTAACTTCTGCCCTGCGCCACTCCCCTGCGGTATCTTCCGCCTATGCTTCGTCAGTTATGGCGCACCCTTGAATTGTGATTTGATTATAGCATACGCCCTTTTTATTGTCAATAGTTTTACATCAAAATATAGAATGAAAAATTTTAGCAATACACAACATATTGTGGTAAGGCGGATTAATGCCCATATATTGCTATATGAACGAATACACTATTCCCACCAACACGCCTGAAAATACGCCGAATACTATTATTGCACCCGCAACAGTGAACATCTTTGCCGCCATGCCGTATATCCAGCCCTCTGTTTTGAACTCGATTGCAGGCGAGGCGACGGAGTTTGCAAAGCCCGTGATGGGTACTATTGAACCCGCACCTGCGTACCTGCCTATCCTGTCATACACTCCCAAGCCCGTCAGAAGGCAGCCTAAAAATATGAGTATTGCAGAGACCGAACCTGCAAGCACGTCACCCGACAGCCCTGCAAATTCCAGCATATAGCGGAAAAATTGGCCTATGCAGCAGATTAATCCGCCTACGCCGAACGCCGAAATACAGTTTTTAAAATGCTTGGTGGGCGGGTCCTGGGCGTTGACGTAGTTTAAATAATTTTTGTTGTAGTTATCCCTATGCTTTCCCGTCATTTTTGTCCCGGTTGTTTAACCCCTTTGTACAGCGTTTCCCTCTCGTCACGTCGGGTTAAATCGTAATCCTTTTTTAACATATTCTCCCTACCATTTCAATCAACGGCATGCCCCGTTCAATCAATGCTCCAGCGGTGGATTGCATCGCTATTGCTTGAACATTTTGGCATTAAAATATGCCGTGAACTTTTCAGGCAATACCCTGGTGGCAAACCTTTTAACGGTGTTCTTTGCTCCGCACGTCTTGATTATGGGCGGGTTTTCTTCGGTTAGAATTTCGTAGATATCCTCCGCTACACGGCAGGGCTTCATACCGCTCTGCTCCATATTGGCAAGCGCCGCTACCGCCCTGTTGACGGGTTTGGAGTACGACCCGTTCTCCTCCTCCGAATACACCTTTCTTTTAAACGAAAAGTTGGTTGCCGTACCACCCGGCAGCAGCGCCGTGGTAGTAATGCGGTAGGGCGAAAGCTCGATACTTGCCGAACGGGCCAGCATCTCCAACGCCGCTTTACTGCAGGAGTAGAAGGCATCGAATACAATCGGGACGTCACCGCCCAACGAGCCGACCAATATTATTTTTCCTCCCCGCTTTTTCATATGGGGGACAGCCGCCTGCATTGCCTTTAACGCACCGAAGTAGTTTACCTCAAAGAGGTATTTATAGTCGCTCTCTTTGGCGTGTTCTATGGGGGCCGCCATCGAAAAACCTGCACAATATACAAGTGCAGTCAGCCCGTACTTTTTGGCGGTTGCGCCTATTGCGTCGAACGCCTCCGAACCGAAGGCCACGTCGGCTGTAATATTATTTACCTTGGCGTTTTTGCAGGGTGTGCGCGAAACGTTGGTTACCGCCCAACCGCGGTTGACTAAGCGGTTGCACGTCTCATACCCTATTCCCGAACTGCCGCCCACCACCACGGCGGAGGGGCGGACTGCTTTTGCTTTATTCTTATTTTCCATACCCATAGTTTGGTAAATGCTTGGGAAATTTATGCATTGAAATACAGATTAAACGTTTAACCGTTTGGAGTGACTTTTGCATAGTATATTTTAGGTAATATTACTTTTACGGGAGAAAAGGCGTTGGATTGGTTTATTTCACTCGATAGTTATCTTCAGGCGTTGCTGGCCACCTCTTTCACATATATTATGACGGCGTTGGGGGCGTCGTTCGTGCTGTTTTATAAAAAGGTGGGCAAGACCGCCTTTTGCCTGATGCTTTCAGGCGCTGCGGGAATTATGCTTGCCTCTTCCTTTTTCTCACTTCTTTTACCTGCGTTGGAACAGGGCGGGGAGTTTGCCTACCTAACCTTGACTTGCGGGTTTGTTGCAGGTGGGTTAATCATAATTTTATGCGATACTTTAATAAAGCTCTTCAGCAAAAGTAAGGGCATAGTCAACAGGAGTAACGCCGTTATGTGCATTGCCGTAACCGTACATAACGTACCTGAAGGACTGGCGGTCGGCGTGGCGTTCGGGGCGATATCTTCCGGCGGGGACGTGGGCGTTGTGGCGGCGCTTATGCTTGCTTTAGGGATAGGAATACAGAACTTCCCCGAGGGTATGTGCGTAGCCTTCCCCTTGAGGGCAAACGGAATGAGTAGGTTTAAAAGCTTTTTTATAGGGCAGCTTTCGGGGGCGGTGGAGATCTTAGCAGGCGTTTTAGGTGCCGTTGCCGTCTCATTTATAAGCGGTATTCTGCCCTTTGCCCTCGCCTTTTCGTCAGGGGCGATGATTGCGGTGGTCTGTTCCGAATTGGTTCCCGAAAGCTTTGCAAGCGATAAGCTTAAGGCAACCATCGGCGTTATTTTCGGATTTGCGCTGATGATGATTTTAGATATTGCATTGGGGTAAAATACAACTGAAGGTACTAAACCCAACAGTACAGCTGTGATTTATGAAGATAACGACTGAGCATAGAAAAAAGGTGTGCCGAAAAGCACACCTTTTTAACGTTCGGTTAAATTTAAATTATAAGTTTTCGATAACTGCGACAAGTTCGCCGACGGTCTTGATTTTGGTAATCTCTTCATCGGGAATGGTCTTGCCCGTTTCATCTTCAAGCTGAGTAATAAGCTCAACTACGTCAAGCGAGTCTGCGCCGAGGTCGTCAACAATTCTGCTCTCCAAAGTAATTTTGGACTGGGGAATACCGAGCTGCTCTGCAAGCATTTCAACTATTTTATCAAACATTATTCTTTTCTCCTGCTATAATATTATTTAGCATATTAAGTATAAATCAAAGGTTTAGGTTTGTCAAGAGTTTTTATGACATTTACTATTGTAGTGACATATCTGCATATTTATACCATCAGGCCCTTTCCGACTTCTTGAGCTGTTTAATAGAAAGTCCTATTCTCTGCTTTTTAACGTCAAGGTTGATTATCACTGCCGTTACGTGCTGGCCTACCTTTAACGCATCGGAGGGGTGTTTGATGTACTTGTCGGTTATCTCGGAGACGTGTACCAACCCGTCCTGGTGTACGCCTATGTCGATAAAGGCACCGAAGTCGCACACGTTGCGTACCGAACCCTCTACTACCATTCCCACCTTCAGATCCTCTATGCCGAGTATGTCCCTGCGCAGTACGGGAGGGGGAAGGCTGTCACGGATATCCCTGCCGGGCTTTAAAAGCTCGGTGACAACGTCGGTTAGCGTCGCTTCGTCAAGTCCGCAGTACTCTGCCGCCTTCTTTGTGCCAAACGCCTTAATCTTCGAAGGCAGCTCCTTTATCCCGTTATTCTTTACGTCATCCGCAGTGTAGCCGAATAAGCTTAACAGCTTTTCCGCACCTGCATAGCTTTCAGGGTGAACGGCGGTATTGTCAAAGATGTTTTTACCGTCTGTAATTCTTAAGAAACCCGCACACTGCTCAAATGCCTTTGCACCGAGCTTGGGTACCTTTAACAGCTGCTTACGCTCCGTAAATTTGCCGTTTGCCTCCCTGTAGGTTACAATGCTCTTTGCAGTACCCGAGTTTAAGCCTGCAACGTACTTTAAAAGGTATGCGCTTGCAGTGTTTAAATCTACGCCTACGCTGTTTACGCAGTCCTCTAAAACACCGCCCAACACTGCGTCTAACCTCTTTTTATCCATATCGTGCTGGTACTGCCCTACGCCTATGGACTTGGGGTCGATTTTTATAAGCTCTGCCAGAGGGTCCTGAAGCCTTCTTGCAATGGAGATTGCTGAACGCTTGGTTAAATCTAAATCGGGGAACTCCTCCGCAGCGAGGGGGCTGGCAGAATAAACGGACGCGCCCGCTTCGCTTACAACCGCATAGGACACGGGGCGGTCAAGTTCCTTTAAAAGGTCTGCAACGAATATCTCCGTCTCCTTGCCCGCCGTGCCGTTGCCGATTGAAATTACGTCTACTTTATGTTTGTTGACAAGGCGTTTAATCGTTGCCTTACTCTCCTCTATCCTTGCCATAGGGGGTACGGGGAAGATCACGTCGGTATCAAGTACCTTACCCGTTGAGTCCACTACCGCCACCTTGCAGCCCGTTCTGTAACCGGGGTCAAGGCCTAAGGTAACCTTGTCCTTTACAGGGGGTTGTAAGAGCAGGGGGCGAAGGTTGACTTCAAACATATGAATTGCCTGTTCGCTTGCCCTGTCGGTCAATATCGCCCTAACCTCCCTTTCAATGGAGGGTTGGATTAACCTGTCATAGCCATCCGAAGCGGCCTCCTTGATAAGGGTAGCGCATTCGCCCTTGCTATGCACGTACTTTGCAGCGCAAACCCTCTTTGCCATATCGGGGTCGAAGGCTATCTTAACCCTTAAACACTCCTCCTTCTCTCCCCTGTTGATGGCGAGGATTCTGTGGTTTTTGATTTCGGGTACTAATTCGGCATAGTCCTTGTACATATCGTACGTACCCTTTTCATCATCCTTTATAAGCTTAACCTGAACCTCACCGTGATTTTCCAAAAGGGTCCTGAGCTTTTTCCTGAGTTCCGCATTGTCCGAAATAATTTCAGCAATTACGTCCTTGGCGCCCTGAATAGCCTGTTGTACGTTCTCCACGCCCTTTTCTTCGTCGACGTATTTTTCCGCCTCCGCTACGGGATCGCCCTCCTGAGCAAGAATAAATTCTGCAAGGGGCTGTAAACCCTTTTCGATAGTGATCGACGCCCTCGTCTTTTTCTTCTGCTTATAGGGGCGGTACACGTCCTCTATCTCAGTCATGGTAGAGCAAGCGGTGATGGCGGCCTGTACTTCATCCGTCATCTTTCCCTGCTCCTCGATGGCGGCGGCAACCTCCGTCTTTCGCTTTTCAAGGTTAGTCAGGTACTCGTACCTGTCTGCAAACTGCCTTAAAAGCTGGTCGTCAATACCGCCCGTCATCTCCTTTCTGTAACGTGCGATAAAGGGTATGGTGTTGCCCTCGTCCAGAAGCTTGACCACGTTTTGGGCATGGTCGGCCTTCAAGTTAAATTCCTGCGTGAGTTGTTCGGTAATATTCATATTCCCACCTTAATTTATAGGCGTTTTAACGCCTTAAGTTCCCTCTTTTGTTCATCAGTAATTCTATAGCTTTCACAAGCCTTGGAAACGGCTTTGTTGTGCGTGGCCCTGTCAAGCCTGTTGAGCTTTAAATATTCAACGCCCTTTTCGTAATGCTTTACAATCACTTCGGCAATGAGCCAGGCAGCCGCCATATGTACGTAATAGTAATCGGTATCCGCCCTCTCCACACATTCGGTTATGAGATTTAAATACTCGTCTTTGACGTAAAAATGGAGTAAGGTTACAAGCGCATAGCGTTGGTAAAATTCGCTGTTAACCCCCAAGTATGCCTTAACGAACGGCAAAAACTCCTCCCTGTGCTTAGCTATGCAGACGGCCTTGAAGCAATCGCAGCAAGCCCAATTGTCTATAAGCTTCACACACCTGTCAACCACCTTTATGAACTCTTCATAGGGCAGGCGGGAGGCGACTATAAGCTTTAAAAACGTAACCTCGTAGTACTCGTCGGGAAGGGTTAAAAGCCCTTCGATATCACCTTCGTATTCCCTGGCGAGCTTACGCAAAGCAGGGGTGCGAACGCCTATTACGTTAATATTCGGGTTGTTTAAAAGCTTGCTGTGAAATGCGGCATAGCCGCTGTCCGCAACACCTTCAAGCTTTGTAATAAGCTCTTCGTAAAGCCCCATACCACTCCTCATCCTTCCGCCTTGCGTTTGCAGGGCTGGTTGACGGCACTCTCTCGTACGGTACGGCAATACCTGAAAAGCTCTTCATGAACAGCTCGTACGCCTTACCGCCGTTTACAAGTATATACTCAATCGGTGCATTTTGCAACAAAAAATTTACATCCGCTATCTTGAAATTTTTTATGGTTTC
Organism: Candidatus Coproplasma sp.; assembly: GCA_051887795.1. GTDB lineage: Bacteria > Bacillota > Clostridia > Christensenellales > Borkfalkiaceae > Coproplasma. The sequence continues at coordinate 6,066 of JBJFAG010000298.1, forward strand.
ATCACGGGAGGCAACTATTTCACACTCTTCAACCACGTCCCATAACGCTATTTTATGCCTTGTGAGAAAGTCCTTTTTCTCCTCTATCGAAAGGGGCGTCTGCTCCTTGAAAAAGGTTGCCAAAATTCGCCAAAGGGCGTTGCGGGGATTGCCGTAATAAAAGCTCTGCTCCCTCGATTTAACCGATGGAAAGCTGCCTAAAATCAGCAGTTTGCTGTCGGGATTATAATAGGGCTCAAAGCCCTTAAGCCTTTCCATTTTTAAAATAAGGGCTTGTCCACGTTGCCAATTACCGCAGAAGCCATATACTTAGCGTCAAAGCTGCATTCTATCGCCTCGTTTACGTCGTTTAAAGTTACTGCGTTGAGCTTTTCCACCCTGGCTTCAAAGTCGTATATTTTACCCGAATACAACAGCTCCTTGCCGTAGAGCAACATCTGGGAGCTTGTACTCTCCTGAGCAAAGACCAAAGAGGAGAGCATCTGCTCCTTACCCCTTTTAAACTCGTCCTCTGTCATATCCTTTTTCCTGATGGCCTCGATACACTCACCGATTGCCTCGATTGACTTTTTATAGTTCTTGGCGTTGACGCCTGCATAGACGGTTAATGCACCCGACTTTTCATAGGTAGACAAATACGAATAGACGGTGTAGGCGAGGCCTAACTTTTCACGTACCGTCTGGAAAAGACGGGAGGACATACTGCCGCCCAATACGGCGTTCATAATCTGCGTTGCGTCGCATAGCCTTTCATACCTCTTGAACGACGGGTAGGCAATTGCCACGTGAATCTGCTCGATATCCTTCTTCTTAAAGAGGTGAGTGCCGCAAAGCTCTACGTTTAGCTCCCTGCTCTCTACCGTCTTTGCGGGAATTGCACCGAAGTATTCTTCCGTCATCTTTTCAGCAAGCTCGAACGAGATATTGCCCGCCATTGAAACGACGATATTGTCGGGCGTATAGCGGGAATTGAGATACTTTTTTATATCCTGCTTGGTAAATCCCGAGACGTTGCTCTTACTGCCTAAGATGTTTCTTCCGTAATTCTTTTTACCGAAAAACGCCTCCGAGAGCAGGTCTAAACATAAGTCGTCGGGGGTGTCCTCGTTCATTGAAATTTCTTCGATTACCACGCCCTTTTCCCTTACCATTTCATCTTCGGGAAATACGCTGTTTAAAAACAGGTCGGAGAGGATTTCAAAGGCCTCATCCGCATGGTTGGAAGTCGACTTGGCGTAGTAGCAGGTTACGTCCTTTGAGGTAAAGGCGTTGACCTGGGCGCCGATTGCGTCCATTCTGTCCGAT
>JBJFAG010000299.1:0-1800 GCA_051887795.1 Candidatus Coproplasma sp.
GTGTCGGTCTCTAAGCTCGCCGCCTTCGACGACGATTCGGAGTTCGACATAGACGAGGAGTTCGATTTATACACTGCGACCAACGGGATACACTTAAATTAAGATTAAATATTTCATCAGTAAATAACAGACAGATAGTGCAAGGCGATTAATCAATCTCTTTGCACTTTTTATTTTTATTACCCTCGGCTTGCTTGCAAATAAAAAACAAAGTGCTATAATATTCGTCGTATGAAATCACAAGGTATAAAAACTAAAAAGACCGTAGATTTAACCAAGGGCAACGTATGGAAGGTACTGCTGTTATACTCCCTTCCGCTTTTAGGTTCGGCAATAGTTCAGCAGGCCTATTCATTAGTCGATTTATTGGTCGTCGGCAACTTCGCTTCCAACGGGCAGACGGCGTTGACGGCTGTCGGCGAGGCGAGTACAATGGTCAACATTCTGCTCGCATTTGCATTCGGCTGCGAGGGCGGCTGTTCGGTAATAGTTGCCAAATACTTCGGGGCCAAAAACAATTTTAAGGTTAAGGAGACCGTCAACACTTCGATAATAACCTTCTCGGTTATGTGTGTGGCGGTAATGGCTTTAGGCTTTGGCCTGGCGGTACCCTCAATGTATTTGCTTGACGTAACCGACCCCGCCGTAATGGCAGACAGTTTAACCTACCTGTACATATACACAGGCTCGATGCCATTTGTGTTTTTATACAACGTTGGATGCGGCATATGTTCGGCCTTAGGCGATTCCAAAACGCCCTTTTTATTCCTTGTGTTCTCCTCGGTTGTCAATATCGGGCTGGACTTTTTGTTCGTCTGCGTACTCAAGTGGGAGGTGGCGGGCGCCGCATGGGCAACCTTTATCTCCCAGGCGCTCTCCTGCATTTTAACGGTAATAGTGCTGATAGGCAAGTTAAAGTGCGTAACGTGCGAGGGGAAGCCTAAGGTATTCAACAGGGCTATCTGCAAGGATTTGCTTTTGACCTCGGTACCCATCATACTTCAGCAGAGCTTTGTCTCGGTGGGCAACTTCTTCGTGCAGAAGCGCATCAATATGATAAGCTTAGACGCAGCCGCAGGCTTCACCACGGGGTTCAAGCTGGTGCAGATAGCCAACGTAGGCGTGGGCCACATGAACGGCGGTTGGGCAAACTACTGTTCACAGAACAAATCGGCAGGGGAATACAGGCGGATTAAGCAGGGTTACTTTGCAATTCTGACCTATTGCATGAGCGTAAGTTTAATCTTCTTAATCCTGTGCGAGACAATCCCCTATCAATTAACAATGCTGTTTATCAACCCCGATTCTATCACGCAGGAGGCAATAGACAGCTCCATGCTCTTTATGCGTATAGTCGCCGCATTCCTGCCTGCGGTGTGCGTAAAGATAGTTTCCGACGGTGCGGTAAGGGGGTGCGGGGGCAACTTAGGCTTTACCATCTCCACCTTTACCGATCTGCTGTTAAGGGTAGCGTTTGTGTATATATTAGTCGGCGTCGGCATGGGCTTTTCAGGCGTGTGCTGGGCGTGGGCGATAGGCTGGACGGTGAGCATGTTCGTAGCGGTAACCTTCTATATCTTCATTCCCTGTCTGCGCAGGAAAAATAAGGCGGCCGAGGGCGTAATCAATTAAGCTATTCAACCGTTCATTTACTTGCATATTATCTTATAATATGGTATAATTATTCAAATTTATCGTTTTTTTCGACGGCTTTAATCATTATTAAGGCCTTTTGGTGTTATTATGCAGAACGTAAACAAATATAAAAGACAGTATATATTACCCCCCGAGCAGTGCATC
>JBJFAG010000300.1:0-1798 GCA_051887795.1 Candidatus Coproplasma sp.
CCCTGCCCAAGAACACCCCCGTACAGTTTGCGTTGAAAGAGTTTATCGCAATGTTCAAATAATTCACCTGAAATAACCAAAAGCCCGTCGGCACCACCGTGCCGACGGGCTTTAAAATTACGTTCGTTAAGCCATATATGGGGGGTTAATCGGCCAAAAGGTCGCCCATATTATACATGCCTGCGCCCTTGCCTGCCAACCATTTGGCGGCTTTTATGGCGCCTGCAGCAAACACTCTCTTACTCCTTGCCGAGTGGGAGAGGGTAATGATTTCATCCTCGCCGCAGAAGTCCACTTCATGCTCGCCCACAATGGTACCGCCGCGGACTGCGTGCAGACCGATTTCGCTGCCCCTCTTTCCGCAAATGCCCTCGCGTCCGTTTACGTAGGGTTTAGATCCCCCGAACGCTTCATTCGCACTCTTTGCAAGCATAAGCGCCGTACCGCTGGGTGCGTCTACCTTCTGGGAGTGATGTTTTTCGATAATCTCAATGTCGAACTTTTCACCCAGAGTTTCGGCAGCCTCTTTAACTAACTTACACAAAAGGTTTACGCCCAATGAAAAATTAGCCGTCCTGAATACCGCAACTTTTAAAGAAGCCTCGTCAATGGCCTTGAGCTGTTCTTCGGTAAAGCCCGTAGAGCCAATAACGACGGGAACGTTATTTTTTACGGCATACTCCAGCTCGCCCTCCAAAGCCTTGGGGGAGGAGAAGTCTATAATAACGTCGGGCTTGTCGCTTCCCTCGGCGGCAACTTCGGCAAAGCTCTTCACAGTTTTAACCAAAGCGCTCTCGCCCATGGGGTCCACGCCGACGACTGCAACAGCCTCTTCGTCACCGTCCAACAGGTTTAAAATGTTGGCGCCCATCTTACCGCAAGCGCCGCAAACCGCAACCTTAATCATAACCGTTCAATCCCCGCCGACTTAATGCAGTCGTCCATAATCTTCTTATGTGCCTCTTCCAGTTCGGTGAGCGGTGCCCTGGGGATACCTGCATCCAGACCTATTGCACAGCAGCCGTACTTGACGGGTATGGGGTTAACCTCTGTAAAGCAAGCGTCGATCAGGGGTAAGAGCTTATCTTCAAGCTCGTTAGCCTCGTCTAATCTGCGTTCTTTAACAAGGTTATATACCTGTTTAACCTGCTTGGGCGCAATGTTGGAGACGACCGAAATAAGCCCGCAACCGCCTATTGCAAGAATGGGAAGGTTGAGGTTATCGTCACCCGAATACAAATCCATCTTACCGCGAATACGCCTCATTGTCTCGCATATCTGCTCCATATTGCCGCAAGCCTCTTTGATGCCAGCCATGTTGGGAATATCTGCAAGAGCTTCAGCCGTTGCGGGCAGGATATTAACACCCGTTCTGGGTGGTACGTTGTAGGCAATAACGGGGATATTGACGCTCTCGCAAATGGCCTTGTAGTACGCCACAATGCCCTTTTGAGTACATTTGTTGTAGTAGGGGGTAACGCACAACAGTCCGTCTGCACCCAGCTCTTCTGCAAGCTTACTTGCTTTAACAGCGTTTGCGGTGCAGTTGCTGCCTGAGCCGAACACGACCTTTGCCCTTTTAGCAACGTGCTTAACCGAGAACTTCATGACTTCAATCTTTTCCTCTTCTGTCATGGTGGCGGGTTCGCCCGTGGTACCCAGAATTACTAAAACGTCAGTACCGTTTTCAATCTGGTAGTCAATCATTTTACCAAAGGCTTCAAAATTTACACCGCCGTTTTCGAAGAAGGGTGTAACCATAGCCGTAGCCGTTCCGTTAAAAAATCCTTTCATAAAT
>JBJFAG010000301.1:0-1797 GCA_051887795.1 Candidatus Coproplasma sp.
TTTCAAGGGTGTTTAAAAAGTACTGTGGCTTATCGCCGATGGCGTACATCGAAAAGCTGCAACCCCCTGACTGATTCCTGACTAAGGAATAAAAGAGCTATGTATACCTTCGTCTACAACTATTTTTTGAGGGCATACTAAAATGTGATAAAAACAGCGTTCTCAGCGTTCTGGATGAAGTGCCTGACTTCTATTTGGAAATTATCCGTGATAGCGTCAATAATTATCAGACTATACTTGAATTAAAGTACGTTAAAGATATGCAGATGGTTCACGAAGTTTTAGCTGAAGCAAGGGCCTGTTTTGAAAACATTAATGAGGTGTTGGACCAATACAAAATCGATGAAGATTTAAGGTTTGATTTGGACGATTTACTCTATTGTGCAAAATTATACAGAACGCTGTACATATTTGATAAAGAGGAAAGGTGTTCGCAAATCGCTGAACGAATAAGGACCAAAAGCAGAGAAAAGCGCAATAAACCCGACAACTGATTTTTTTTGAATTTTTAATTAAGTTCAGAAATTAATACTTAAGGAGAAAGAATATATGAATTACAAGGTTTTACTTAACCCCCATGCAGGCTCCGCCAACGACGAGTCGCTTCATTCAGAACTCAGGAACACGCTTCCCGATGACACACTGGAATTTCTCGATATAACCAAGACCGACCTTAAAAAACTGCTCACCTCCCTCAAAAAGGGCGAGGGCGTGATTTTAGTCGGCGGCGACGGTACGCTCAACCGCTTTGTTAACGAAGTGGACGTAGCTAAAATTAAAGCTCCTATCTACTATTATGCTGGCGGCAGCGGCAACGACTTCTGGACGGATATCGGCGCTAAAAAGGGTGAAAAACCCGTAGACCTCGGTAAGTACATAGCAAATTTACCCACCGTTGAAGTCAAGGGCAAGAGCTATAAATTTATCAACGGCGTAGGCTACGGCATAGACGGCTACTGCTGCGAGGTGGGCGATAAGTTAAAGGCAGAGGGCAAGGAAAAGATTAACTATGCGGGAATCGCCATCAAGGGGCTTTTGTTCCACTTCAAGCCCGCCAATGCGGAAATCACCGTCGACGGCGTGACAAAGACCTATAAAAAGGTGTGGATTGCACCCGCAATGAACGGAAGATACTACGGCGGCGGCATGATGCCCACCCCCAAGCAGGACAGGCTCTCCCCCGACCGCACCCTTTCAATCTGCGTGTTCCACGGTTCGGGTAAGTTAAAGACGCTGATGATCTTCCCCTCGCTCTTCAAGGGTGAACACGTTAAAAAGACAAAGAACGTCACTGTTTTAAACGGTAAGAAAATCACCGTTAAGTTCGATAAGCCCTGCGCCCTGCAAATTGACGGCGAGACCATTTTGGACGTCTTAGAATACACCGCAACGGCTGCAGAATAATTAAATAGTAATGATTAAAGGGCGGAAGTCAACTTCACTTCCGCCCTGATTATTTAGCCCGCCCTGCGGAAAGTTTTCCGCAGGGCGGGCTAAGTTTATTGTTGATATTATAATACTACAGCATTATGCTCGGCGCTGCACTCTTACATAGGTTGATAAACCCGCTCCAGAAGGGCGAATAGCTGTCCATAAGCGAGAACGCCTCCCCCTTAAACTGTTCATAGGTTGAAGCGGTGACGGAAATACTATCCCCGATTGCCGTCGACTTGCCTAAAGCAATCTGCCCGACTGCGTAGTCGCCCACGGCGATAAGCCTGCCGTTAGCATAACCGCCTATTGAGAACAGCCCCACCGAACAACCGCCGATGCTCATTACGCCAAGCGCTAAACCGC
>JBJFAG010000302.1:0-1797 GCA_051887795.1 Candidatus Coproplasma sp.
AAAACGCTGCCGCTTTAATACAAAGCGGCAGCGTAATTTACCTTGACTTTCAGCAATACTTTGCTACGAAATCGGGCAGCTCCTCTTTAGCACAGCTACACGTCACAGTAATAACCACTCCGCTTTGGTTAGAAATCTTTTCCAGCATATAGAATATAGCGGCAAGTTCGTTCAAAGGTTTGCCCGCAATGCGTGCGATACCGTCTAAATAAACGTACTCAATGTCGTAGTTGCCTGCCATTATTCCCATTACAAAGCCGCAGAGCGCCTCTTCACCCGTAACGTGATATTCCGTAACGTTGCAAAATCTTACGTCACGGATAACGTCGTGCATATACCTGTCGGTATCGGTAACGAAAACGCTTAAGCCCTTTGCAGTAGCGGCATTGGAGTTAGCAAGCTGAATAATCTGCTTTGTCTTGCCAGAACCCTTGGGACCGCATATAATTTTTATCATCTGAAATCCTCCTTGAAATAAGATAAAATTCTTATATAACTATTCTATCATATATCGGGAGATTTTCAAGAGTTTTTATGAAATTTAATGTAATTTTTATAAATTTTTTTTATTTATCTCTGAATTACTTAAGCAACGTCACAAAGTGGGCAATACGCTTAAGCCCTTCCATCATCTCTTCCATTGAAAGCGCATAGGAGAGCCTGATTGCATCGTCGTCGCCAAAGCATATACCGGGGGTTGCCGCAACCTTTTCATAGGTTAACAGTGCGTCGCATAAATCCATACTGCCTGCAATCTTCTTGCCCTCATAGCTCTTACCGTAGAAGTTGTAGCAAAGCAGCATTACGTAGAAAGCACCGTCGGGCTTGACGTAGTCGAAGCCCAAGGCCTTCATATTGTCGAGCTCTGCAAGCATAGCCTCCCTGCGCTTGCCGAACGCCTCTATCATATCGTACATAGGCTGCTGGTCGCCCTCTAACGCCGCAATCGCCGCATACTGCGTCATTGTGTTTACGTTGGAGGTCGAATGGCTCTGGAAGGACGCAATGGCTTTTGCAACGTGCTTGGGTGCAGCGAGATAGCCGATACGCCAACCCGTCATAGCATAGGATTTGGACCAACCGTTGATAACGATTGTCTGCTCCTTCATCTCGGGAGAGACGGCAGCTATCGAGAAATGGGTCTCCCCGCCGTAGATGAGCTTTTCGTATATCTCGTCTGCGAGAACTATGATATTGTGTTTTAAGCAGACCTCCGCAATTGCACGGATCTCATCTTCGGTATAAACCGCACCCGTAGGGTTGCAGGGGCTGTTGAAGATGAGCATCTTGGTCTTAGGGGTAATCATAGACTCAACCTGAGCAGCCGTTACCTTATAGCCGTGGCGAGGGGTTGCGTAGATATATACGGGAACGCCTCCGCAGCTTTTAACCACTTCGGGATAGGTAAGCCAATAGGGCTTGGGTATAAGCACTTCGTCGCCCTCTTCGATAGTTGCGAAGAGCGCGTTGAATATGGGGTGTTTTGCTCCGTTGGAGATGACTATCTGCGAGGGGTCGTAGTCAAGGTTGTTGTCCTTCCTCAATTTTTCGCATACAGCCTTTTTAAGCGCAGGCAGACCTGCCGCTGCAACGTACTTGGTCTTACCTGCATCGAGAGCGTCTTTAGCCGCCTGAACGATATGCGCAGGGGTAGCAAAGTCGGGTTCGCCGACGCCGAAGGAGATAACCTTTTCGCCTGCCGCTTTCAGTTCGTTTGCCTTTGCAGAGATTGCAAGGGTCATTGAAGGGGATATTTCTTTAATTCTGTTCGATAATTTAATCATTGTTTTGTCCACC
>JBJFAG010000303.1:0-1794 GCA_051887795.1 Candidatus Coproplasma sp.
GCTGGAAATGAGCGGACGCCATAAAGTCTGCAAGTATATCCTCTTCGGAAACGCCCAAAAGACTTTCGACGAGCATTGCCACGATACCTGCCCTGTCCTTACCGCCGCTGCAGTGCCAGAGTATACAGCCCTCGTTTTCGATAATCTCCCTTAAAACCAAGGTCAGGTGGCGTTTGGGTTCCTCGCTGAAGAGTACGGAACGGTAGGTTGCAGCCATGTAGTTTTCTGCAGTTCCAAACTCCGACTTAATTCTCCTGGCCTCTTTCATCATAGTGATACGCATACTCTTATCCCTTGTAATTCCAGGGGTTGCAGTGCATAAAAGTGGCTGATGAACGTACTTCACACCCTCCCATAAGGTGTCGGGAGCCTGCTCAATCTCCGTAAAAATGCGCAAGTCGATGACGGTATTGACTCCCATATTTTTAAGAGCCTCTACCGTTTGAGGTGGAATTTTACTCAGCTTACCGCTTCTTATCAGTTTTCCTTTTTTAATTTTTCTTCCGTCATTCGTTAAAAAACCACCCAAATCTCTCGTGTTGAACAGTTTTTTTAACGGCAGACGTTTAATGTGGGTATGCATACGTCTATTATAAAATATAATGCTCATTCCGTCAAGTATTATTCAAAAATTAGCCTTGCAGCCAATTCGATAAAAATTAATAAAAAAAATGTGACTAAAATGTTTAATTGGCTTTAACACGTTTTATATTAATACTGTAGAAAAATTGAAAAGGAATACGAAATGACGGATAAAGAGAACATTTCTGGCGAGGCAGCAGAAGAGAATATCGCACAGCAGGATGAAAGCGAAAATGCCGAAACTGCCGAAACCCAGGCTGATGGCGGCGAGGCTGCCGAGAAGTCTGAACTTGAAAAGGCGCTGGAGGCGGCAGAGGATTATAAGAGAAAATGGTACTCCGTTTCTGCCGAATACGATAACTACCGTAAGCGCACCAAAGAGGCTGTGGCAAACGCCTTTGCGGACGGTAAGGCAGAGGCAATAATAAAGCTTCTCCCCGTTGCAGATACCTTCGGCTATGCCTATGACAGTGCTTCGGACGAAAAGACCAGGGCAGGAATTGACAAGATTGTTAAGAACTTCAATGCAATACTCCTTTCAATGGGGGTTGAGGAAATAGCCGTGAAGGCAGGCGACGCCTTCGACGAAAGCTCGATGGAGGCGGTGATGAATCTCCCCTGTGAAGAGGGCGAAAGCGCAGGCGTAGTCAAGTACGTTCTTAAAAAAGGTTACAGGCGAGAGGGTAAGGTAATTAGATTTGCACAAGTCTCCGTAACAGTTTAACTTCTCTTCATATATGCGTCGCAATAGTTCGTCGCCTTTGCGTTTTGCCTCGGTCATTTACTTCATTGTAAACTCCCGTCGGCAAATCCGCAGGCTCCTGCTCTTGCTCGCATCTATAAAGAGATGAGCTATTAAGCTTTTTAATAAATTAAGTAAAAAATATAAAGATAATATACGAGGTAAAAATATGGGAAAGGTAATAGGAATTGACTTAGGTACTACCAACTCTTGCGTAGCGGTTATGGAAGGCGGCGAACCCGTCGTTATCGCTAACAGCGAGGGCAGCAGAACTACCCCTTCGGTAGTTTCTTTCAAACAGGATGGCAGCCGTATCGTCGGTCAGGCTGCAAAGAGACTTGCAGTAGCTCAGCCCGATAAAACGGTTATTTCAATCAAAAGACATATGGGCGAAGCTTACAAGGTAAACATCGATAACGGATATTCCCCTCAGGAAATCTCCGCAATGATTTTAACCAAGCTTAAGGCTG
>JBJFAG010000304.1:0-1785 GCA_051887795.1 Candidatus Coproplasma sp.
TTTTGCATATGTTGCCGAAACGGTTACTTTTATATATTGCAAAGCGGTAGAAAGTGTGTTAAAATAATTGGGAACAATAGAGAGATTTGCAATGAAAAAACAGTAAAAGGGGGATGAACGAATGAAACGCCTGGTTACCGTATTGATATGTTCCATAGTTTTGTGTTGTCTTTCGGGGTGTAGCTTGGGGGAACAGAATAAAAAAGTAACTGACGAGAACTTCTATTGCAAAGTTATCGACGATAATAACGTTGCAATCGGAGACGTGAAAACCTATCCGGAATCAGGAGTGGTATTTTATCCTGAACAGATTGAAAATTATACAGTTTCAGTAATCGGGTTTGCCAGCGGGTTAGGGTTTGGCGGAAATGGCTATTTAGATATTATTGGCGAAAACGGAATAGTTATTAAAAGGTGTTATTTCCCTCACACAATAAAAGAAGTTAGTACTGATGGTTATATGAAATTAACAACAGGACATCTAAAGGTATTTTATTGTGGTGAGGTAGTTGATTTAGGGAATTTTGGTGCTAGCCAAACGAAAATGGAGATATATGTACCTTTTGAAAAATATGAATTGTTCAAAAATATAATATCAAAGTATTATTATGGTAGTTTGCTAAAGGCGAACGTTTCCTACCACTTGAATTATGATGATGACAATTATTACTATATTGACTATTACGAAAGCGGTGAAAAGATTTTATATATTCCGCCAATCCCTCAAAGAGACGGATATACTTTTGGTGGGTGGTTTAAGGAGACTGAATGTATAAATCAATGGGATTTTGATACTGATACGTTAATGATTTCCGAAGAAACACCAGAGATAAAACTATTTGCAAAATGGATAGTTGGGTAACAAAAAAGCAATATAGATTTTAAAGATTAAGGGGCAGGGTGAAATACTCTGCCTTTCATTTTGCCGTAGAGACAAACGGTGACGAAAAATTCACATTATTTGGTTCAAGCATTTAGGCGGTATTAATTGAAATGACAAAACCTTTGTGCTATAATAAAATGTGTAAATATTTTTACAGGGGATTTAAATGGCAAAATTATTAGGCATAGACGTCGGCTCTACCACGGTTAAGGTGGTGGCGATCGGCGTCAGCGGAAAAATTTTATATAAGTCCTACGTCCGCCACTATGCAAAGGTAAAGGAGACGGTGCTATCCGAGCTTCGGAACGTGCTGTCTTTATATCCGGGTGAGTACAGCGCCTGCATTACGGGCAGTGCGGGGTTAGGTCTTTCCCAGCGCAGCGGCGTTGCGTTTGCGCAGGAGGTTCAGGCGGCGTTTACCGCCATAAGGAAGTACTATCCCGACGTCGACGCAGCAGTCGAATTGGGCGGAGAGGACGCAAAAATAATCTTCGTCACGGGCGGTACCGAACAGCGCATGAACGGCAGTTGTGCGGGCGGTACGGGTGCGTTTATCGACCAGATGGCAACCCTACTTAACGTTACCGTAAACGAGATGGATAAACTCTCTTTAAAGGCTGAAAGGGTTTACCCCATTGCCTCCCGCTGCGGAGTGTTTGCAAAATCCGACGTTCAGCCCCTTATCAATCAGGGTGCAAGGAAGGAGGATATTGCCGCGTCAATCTTCCAGGCGGTAGTAGACCAGACCGTTTCAGGCTTGGCTCAGGGCAGGAGAATTAAGGGCAAGGTGTTGTTCTTAGGCGGTCCCCTGCACTTCTTAGAGGGGCTTAAAAAGGCGTTTAAAACCACTTTAAAGCTCGACGATAATAACGCAATCTTCCCCGAGGACGCCCCCTGCTTTA
>JBJFAG010000305.1:0-1785 GCA_051887795.1 Candidatus Coproplasma sp.
ACTTCGGCTGCGGCTCCTCCCGTGAGCATGCCCCCCTTGCAATCAAGGCGAGCGGAGTAAGCTTGGTTATTGCAAAATCGTTTGCAAGAATTTTTTACCGCAACTCCATTAACATCGGGCTGCCCATTTTGGAATGTCCTGAAGCAGTAAAGGAGATTAAGGCGGGCGACGTTGTTGAGGCGGACTTATCCTTGGGCGAAATTAAAAATTTGACTACGGGCAAGACCTTCAAGGCTCAGCCCTTCCCCGATTTTATTCAGGAAATTATAGCTGACGGGGGGCTTTTAAAGCACCTTGCCAAAAAGGGTTAATTTATCAATTACCCCCATACTATACTGCGATTAACGCAAAAAAGAGGAATATAAATGAATTACAATATTGTTGTTTTGGACGGTGACGGAATTGGCCCTGAAATCTGTGCGGGTGCCATTAAAGTACTTGACGCCGTCGGTAAAAAGTTTGGCCATACCTTTAATTATACTCACAAGCTTATAGGCGGCTGTGCAATCGACGAATGCGGCAAGCCCCTGCCTGAGGACACCGTGGAAGCTTGCCTTGCTTCCGACAGCGTGCTGTTAGGTGCGGTGGGCGGTTACAAGTGGGACAATATGCCCGTCGACATTCGCCCCGAAAAGGGCCTTTTAGGCATAAGGAAGGCTATGGGCCTGTATTCCAACATTCGCCCCGCCAAGCTCTGGAAGAGCCTTGCAAAGGCCTCTCCCCTCAAATATGAGCTTGTCAAGGACGGCGTTGAAATAATTATCGTAAGGGAGCTTACGGGCGGAATATACTTCGGCGAAAGGGGCAAGGGCAGCACGGCCGAGGGCGGTGACTTTGCCTGGGATACCGAAAAGTATTCGGTTAAGGAAATCGAGAGAATCGCCAAGATTGCATGCGAGCTTGCTTTAAAGCGCAGCAAGAAGATTATTTCGGTCGATAAGGCAAACGTACTTGAGAGCAGCAGACTCTGGAGAAAGACGGTGCATGAGTATGCCGCAAAGAACTACCCTGAAATTACCGTCGAGGATATGCTTGTCGATAACACCGCTATGCAGATTGTAAAGAACCCTGCACAATTCGACGTCGTTGTAACCTCTAACCTCTTCGGCGACATTTTATCCGACGAAGCGGCACAGGTAACCGGCTCTATCGGTATGCTTGCCTCCTCCTCTTTAGGCGACACAAAGTGCGGTCTGTACGAACCCATTCACGGCTCGGCACCCGACATTGCGGGCAAGGATATCGCAAACCCCATCGCCACAATTTTAGCGGCTGCAATGATGCTCAGGGACAGCTTTGGTTTAAGCGAGGAGTACAGCGCAATCGAAAACGCAGTGCAGGCAGTGCTTGACAGCGGCGTACGCACGGGCGACATTATGGAAGAGGGCATGAAAAAGGTAGGCTGTAGCGAGATGGCTCAGCTTATTGCAGAGCGTATATGATTGAAGAAAACGTTAAAAAGCTGCTTGGTGAAATACCTCAGACCAACCCCTTCGGTGAAAAGGTAACTTTGGTTGCAGCGGTCAAGACGCAGACGCCCGAGGACATTAACAGGGCAATACTTGCGGGTGTAACCGATATCGGGGACAACCACGTACAGGAATTTAAAGATAAATTCGACCGGATTTCCGGCAACCCCACCAGACACTTTATCGGCCACTTGCAGACAAACAAGGTTAAATACCTGATAGGAAAGGTTGATTTATACCACTCGCTCGACAGAATGGAGCTTGCAGCGGAGCTATCAAAACCAAGCGAAAGGGCGGGGATAGTTTCCAACGTACT
>JBJFAG010000306.1:0-1784 GCA_051887795.1 Candidatus Coproplasma sp.
TTTTCGATGTACGCCATCGGCGATAAGCCACAGTACTTTTTAAACACCCTTGAAAAGTACAAAGGCTCTGCAAAGCCACAGGCTTCTGCAATCTGGGAGACGGTGAAGTTGGAATAATTGTTGGTTATTCCGTTTGCAATGTACACCATAGCTCTGTTCATTCTGACGTGGGTTAAATATTCCCTCGGCGTTATGCCCGTCTCCTTTTTAAACAGCTTTCGCACGTAATCGTAATTTAGCGGTATTTTCCTTAGTGCCGTCTCTGCGGAGTAGGTGCTGTCAGTAAAATTCTTCTCCATATCGGCTTTAAGCATAACGACTACGGGGTGAAGCTTAATCGGGTAATCGTCTGCAACGTAGGCGACGATAAGCTGACCAAGTGCCGAAATTATTCCGTCGGCAGGTTCAAGGTATTCTTTGTTAAAATATATAATTGCCTCGTTTACTGCGCTGCGCATACCCTGACTTACCGTGTTGGTGACGATAAACACGGGCAGAGAGGAGGGGAGGAGGGGCTGTTCGATACAGACAATCAGATCCTCGCTGTCGGGTTTTAAAATTTTGTAGTTGCTGTAGGGGGGTATGGCGACGTATTCGCCACAGGCGTACCAATCCGACTCCTCCAGGTTCTGCCCGAAAGCTATCTGCCCGCCCCTTCCGTTTTCTTTGGGGACAAGCACTTTGAGGCATTTATTGAATTTTTGTACCCCGGCCCTTTCAAAGGCGGAGTATTTATCTGCAAATACAATGTCGTTCATAGCTTGATTATACTACTAAAAAACCGTTTTGTCTATAACCATAGCCGAAATTTATATTGTAAAACTATAACGCTTTTTCAAAGACCTTATTATCCAGCTCTTCGCAGTAGTCCCCGTTATCGCAATATCCGCAGCGGGTGAAAAAGCCTTCGGCCTCCTCGGTGGGCAGAACGTAAACGCCCTTTACCCCGCTTTTGGTTAAGCAGTTTTCGGCAAAGGTTAAAAGCTTACTGCCAACGCCCGTTTTGCGGTGGGAGGGGGTTACGTAAATCTCCCTTATATCCCCGTAGCCCTCCTTAAAACACCATTCGTTTTCGGGGGTATCAGTCTGGTAGATTATAAAACCTGCAAGCTTTTCGCCCTCGCAGGCTACCGCAACCGAGAATAAACCCTCTTTCAAATCGGGCAGTACGTATTCGTCAAAGAGGTGGCAGGGCTCGTCCTCGCACTCCAACTCCTCATAGTAGGAGACGAACAGCTCCTCAAAATGTTCATAGTCTTTTTCTTCAATCTGTCTTATTATCATAATTCACCTAAAAAAAACAAAAGGCACCTCAAAAAGAGATGCCTTGTGATTTTAAAACTTACTGAGCAACGGGGTAAACGGAAACTTGTTTGCCGTCCCTGCCAACTCTTTCAAACTTAACGACGCCGTCGACAAGTGCGAAGAGCGTATCGTCCTTACCGATGCCAACGTTGTTGCCGGGCTTGAACTTGCTGCCGCGCTGTCTTACAAGGATGTTGCCTGCAAGAACTGCCTGACCGTCAGCACGCTTGATACCGAGATATTTGGGGTTACTGTCTCTGCCGTTGTCGGTAGAACCGCCGCCCTTCTTATGTGCAAATAATTTAATGAATATCATCACTTTGTCCTCCTTAAATTATTCAGCAGCGCTTTCGGTTTCAGCAGGTTTAGCTGCCTTCTTCGTTGCACGCTTCTTTGCAGGTTCGCCGATTGCCGTAATCTTTACTTCGGTGTAGGGCTGTCTGTGACCCTGCTTCTTCCTCTCGTTCTTCTTAGCCTTG
>JBJFAG010000307.1:0-1780 GCA_051887795.1 Candidatus Coproplasma sp.
AAAAGATTTTTCCGCCACGGAATACCTGCTTTACGGGTGTGAATTTTTTATAGCCATGGTATTTTAACACAAATATTTGAGCTTGTAAAGAAAAATAAACGGGCTGAACCACATTTTTACTGCAATTCAGCCCGAAAATTTAAGTTTTTTTCCGTAGCAGATTAATTACTTCTGCACGAATACGATAGTATATGATAAGCTTTCGTATTCATATACCTGCTCCAACTTGTTGCCCTTTACGGTGTAGGTTGACGTAACCGTGTCGCCCGTCTTAACGGTAACCGTCTTGCCGTCCTGAGTCCAGGTGCTTAAAGAGCCGAAGCTGCCATCCTCATTGAAGGTCAATTCGGTGTTCTTGTAAGTAGCTTCAACAGCCGCTTTGCCGGAGATTATCAGCGCTTCTTCAAACGTGGTAGCGTCCTCGGGAACGACCGCAACAACCTCCGAATACACGTACGTCTTACCGCTTACTTTTGCCGTACAGCCTGCAAACGCAAATGCCATAACCACGACTGCAAGCATAGCAGTCATTGCCTTTAAAAATCTTTTCATATATATCATCTCCTGATAAAAAATTCGACACTATGCGACTTACTCGTCGTCCTCTTCCTCGTTCTGCCAGAACTCGAACACCTCTTCCATGAGTGCTTCGTCCTCTATGGGCAGCAGCATCTGCTCCTCTTCCTTGAACAGGAAAATAGCAACCTCGTCCTCTTCAACAACGTCGTTAGGCTCTGCGGGGAGCAAAAACGCATACTTTTCACCCTTGTATTCGGTTACGTCTACAAGCTTGAATTTAACTACGTTATCCTCGTCGTCCAACAGTTCGATTATGCCCTCTTCATCCATCTCGGCTTCCTTGATTTCGTCTGCCATAATTAATCTCCTTTACTTTTTATTATTAATTCTCTGCAGATAGCCGTCCAATATATTGGCCGCTGCAAGTGCGTCTACGTAGGACTTACGCTTCTCCCTTCTCATACCCTCGGATATAAGCGTTTCATGCGCCATCTGGGTGGTGAACCTCTCGTCCTCGCACACGATGGGCAGGTCTATCGCCTCTTTCAAAGCGTCGATAAAGCGCTGAGTCTTTTGAGTCTGCAACGCCTCCGACCCGTCAAAATTTACGGGCAGACCGCATACTATAGTCGTTGCACCCTTTTCCTTTGCAATCTTAACCAGGGCGGCGATATCCTCTTTGAAGTTCTTGCGGTGATAGGTTACGGAGGGCAGAGCGTAGGTATTGAACGGGTCTGAAATAGCAACGCCTATGCGTTTATCCCCGATATCGAAAGCCACGTACCTCTCCAAAATTCAACCCGCCTTTACTAAATAATCTGCATAAAAATAATTTGGAGATATTATATCACTTATACAGTATAATTTCAAGTGTTTTTTTATCTTTAAAGAGTTTTTAAAAAATCACCGAATTTTTCAAAGGATTCCTGTGCGGCAGGGCTGGTTGAAAAGGTGATGAACCTATGCCCCGCTTCGCTATCTTCCACGGGGAAAAACAGCCTCTCCACCCTTACGCCCAACCTCTCTAAAGCAGCTGAATAGACTTCGCTCTGCCCGTCGTGAAGGGGGTCTATCCTACCGCTGCAAAAGAGGGTAGGCGGCAGCGTGCTACACATATAGTTTACGGGCGAATTATTAATTAAATACTGCGTTAGATTGGGCATATCCGGGGGCATAGCCGCCTCGGTGTAGGCAGCTTTATTGTTAAACTCCACCCCTCCGACCGTCGTCAAATCGAACACGCCGTAGAAGTAAACGCAGC
>JBJFAG010000308.1:0-1778 GCA_051887795.1 Candidatus Coproplasma sp.
ACTTTTCCAAAATTTTACAGGCGCATAACTTACCGCCTCGCAACATCTCAAAAATGCGTATGCGAGTTTCTTCCCCCAATGCTTTTAAAATTTTAACGCTTTCGCTTGCGTCCATTTTACCGCCTCTCATATTGCTTTTGACTATATTATAACTATCGCATAGATATTTGTCAATATAATCTTCATAATATATTTATTAGTCTTTTTCAAGTTTAGTTATTCGTATCAGATAAGGCTTATTTGAAAGTGTTTGGGGTTTCGATTAAGACTATTTTTTACTGAAAAAACAACCTGCTTTGCCGAAGATTATCGGAATAAGCAGGTTGTCAAAGCCAATTATTAACGCTCAAATCAGTCGGCAAGGAGTTCCTTAGCCAATAATGATATTTTCTCTTCACTCTTCTCGTCAAGTGCGGAAAGAATGGTAACGTTGTTTTCCGCATATGTAATGTTTCTGCAATTAGCAAAGAAGTTTTTCATTACCTTTGCGGCATTCGGCGCCCAAGAGCCGTTTTCGATGAAAGCAATAGTTCTGTTTTGATAATTCCTGTCTACAAGATGCTCGATAAACTGTTTCATCTTGGGGAACACGTCGTTATTGTAGGTGGTTGATGCCAATACCAACTTACCGTAGCGGAAAGCGTCCTCAATGCTTTCGTGCAAGTCCTCTCGGATTAAATCGATAAGCACAACCTTCTTACATCCGCCGTCCTTTAAGTATTTCGCCAAAAGCTCAGCCGCCTTTTCAGTATTGCCGTAAACCGAAGTGTATGCAATAACAACTCCTTCCGATTCAACCTGATAACCTGACCATATATTGTATGCAGTCAAATAGGGGGTAACGTCGCCGTCAAGTACGGGACCGTGAAGTGAACAGATTATATCTATATCAAGAGCTGATACCTTTTTCAATACGTTTTGAACCTGAATACCGTATTTTCCGACAATTCCGAAGTAATATCTTCTTGCCTCGCAAGCCCAGCCTTCGGGGTCAACTGCGTCGTTTGCGCCGAACTTACCGAACGCATCGGCAGAGAACAACACTTTGTCGCAATCGTCGTAAGTCATAATCACCTCCGGCCAATGTACCATTGGTGCGGAGATAAAATGCAGGGTGTGGTTACCAAGAGACAGGGTGTCGCCTTCCTTGACAATGACGCAATTTGCGCAACCCTCTTTGTAGAAGTTTGTCATCATCTTAAACGCCTTATCTGATGAGACAACCGTTGTTTCGGGGTGTGCTTGTAAAAAGCTGAATATGCTCGAAGAGTGGTCGGGTTCCATATGCTGAATAACGAGGTAATCGACAGGTCTGCTACCGACAACCTTACTTACATTGTCAAGCCATTCATTGCTGAAACGGTGTTCAACGCTATCTATTACCGCAATCTTGTCATCAAGAATAACGTAGGAGTTGTATGCCATTCCCA
Organism: Candidatus Coproplasma sp.; assembly: GCA_051887795.1. Classification (GTDB taxonomy): domain Bacteria; phylum Bacillota; class Clostridia; order Christensenellales; family Borkfalkiaceae; genus Coproplasma. The sequence continues at coordinate 1,431 of JBJFAG010000308.1, forward strand.
AAGGCACGTCAAACTGTCCCTCAAACAAATCTATTTCGTGGTCGTTTACACCAACGTATTCTATATCCTCAGTAATATACATAAACAAACTCCTTTTCTTATTATTGATTAGTTGAACAGGGAAATTCGGCAGAATAGAGCCTTTATAATTCCTTTCTTCTGATGAAATAAATTATATCACTTCTATACAAATTAGAAAAGCATATTTATCTATAAATCAATATCTTTTCTTTATAAAAGAAAACCCACCAGCTTGGCTGATGGGCAAGTTCTTTTATCGAGTTTTTATCAAATTACAGTGATGCGCCGAAGTCGCTTACTACTATCTGACCGTTAAGAGCCTTGCTC
>JBJFAG010000309.1:0-7240 GCA_051887795.1 Candidatus Coproplasma sp.
CATAGTCAAACACTACGGTACTGCCGTCGGCTGAGATTCGGGCAATACTTTTTAACGTATCGCTTATCTGCTCTTCGGTTAAATAGTAACTTACCCCTAACCACGAAAAGAAAGTCTTTTTTGCGGGATCGAATCCTGCGGCAAGCAGCTTTTCAGCCAAATTATCTACCGCAAAATCCACGGGTACGAAATTCAGGTTTTCAGGCAAAGTTATCCCTGCCCTCTCTATCCTTGCCCTTTTGTCTGCCTGGGTTGCAGGGTGGTCCGCCTCGAACACTCTATACCTTTTTAAAAATTCACTCTCTCTTAATGCAAAGGTATCCAGCCCTGCACCTAAAATAACGTATTGCACCGTTCCCGTCATCACAGCAGTTTTCAAGGCGTCCTCGCAATACCTTGCCCTGGCTACCGGCGTGGGCGCAAGTTGAGTATTGACAAGATATTTTAATGCCTCTTCACTGCTTTTAAACACTCCCTTTTTGTCCGGAGCAAAGAAGTCAATACCGCCGACAACGTAACTGCACATTGCCCTGTATTCCTCCTCGCTGAACAGCATTTTTGCAACGCTGTCTGCAAATACGGGCGCCTGCGAATTTTCGGTATGATAAGCCCTTGCAAAAGCCGACATAAGTGAAGTTAAACTCGCTTTATTTTCAACCATAAATTCTCCTAAAAATTCATAATTATTACATATATTTTATACCATATTTTGGTTAAAAAAGCAAGTTTGCTTACGGTAGTACAGATTTCACAATTAAAATAACCTCTGTAGCTTGAAAAATATATATTAAAGTGGTATAATAATTTAATGTTTTAAGTGATTTTCAGGGGGAATTTGAGGTTGAGATTATTAAAACAGCTGTTCAGTAAATTTTTCATAGTCGCTCTGCTGCTCATTTTGCAGGTGGCTCTGATAGTCGTACTCTTTTATCTTTTAAACGTGCTGTTCGCACCGTTTATTATTGTCGAGCTCATTATCGGTTTTATTGTTATTTTATACATAATCAACAAGGATGATCAGCCCGAATTTAAGGTTCCCTGGCTAATACTTATCTTAACCTTGCCGTTGGTCGGCGTTGTCTGCTATTTACTGTTTGCAAATCCCAGACTGACGAAAAAGCAATATAAACGCCTGTTTGCCATACACGAACAAACCAAGGAGTACGTTACCCCCGCTCCAACAGACGTTGAAAAGTTAAAGAACCAAAGCTCCGACTTCTACGGCATTGACAGGTACCTGAATAAAAACTCTTTTATGTGCGGACACTTCAACAACAGGGTTACCTATTTTAAATGCGGAGAGGAATTTTTCCCCGACCTCTTAGCAGAGCTGGAAAAAGCCCAGAAATTTATCTTTATGGAATACTTTATCCTGGCTGAAGGCGAAATCTGGGATAGCGTTCACGAAGTTTTAAAGCGTAAGGCTGATCAGGGAGTTGAGATAAGAATTTTATACGACGATATCGGCACTTCCGGTCTGCAGAAAACGGAGTACTACCGTACGTTGAGAAAAGAGGGTATCAAGTGCTATAAATTCCACTCCTTCCACCCGTTTGTTTCGGGTGTTTACAACTACCGCGATCACCGAAAAATTACCGTTATTGACGGCAAAGTCGGCTATACGGGCGGAATTAATATTGGCGACGAATACGCAAATATAATTCATAAATTCGGGTATTGGAAGGACACTGCGATTAAAATAGAAGGGCCTGCGGTTACAAGCTTAAGCGTTATGTTTTTACAGCTTTACGATTTAACGGCAAAGTGCATTTCCGATTATCCCAGATTCCTTGACTGCAATTATGAAAGCTTTGACGACGAGGGGTATGTGTTCCCCTTCGGCGACGGTCCAAAGCCCTATTACAATGAGCTTATCGGTGAAAACAACTTCATCAATATGATTAACGCCGCGAAGAGATACGTGTATATCACAACGCCCTATCTCATCACCGATTACACACTTACTACCGCAATAAAGAATGCGGCTTACAGAGGCGTTGACGTGCGAATTATCGTTCCGCACGTTCCCGATAAAAAGATCATTTTCAATATCACCCGCTCCAAATTCCCCACCCTTATGAAGGCGGGTGTTAAGGTGTACGAATATACCCCCGGATTTATCCACGCAAAGAGCGTTTTGGTTGACGATGAAATAGCCTTTGTCGGCACGATTAACTTCGATTACAGAAGTCTTGTACACCACTTTGAGTGCGGTGCGGTAATGTACAATACCCCTTGCATAAAAGATATTAAAGAGGATCTGGAACATTCCATTGCCGTTTCCACTCTGGTAACAACTGAGAACTATAAGCAAAACGGTTTCGTAAGACTTATAAACAGCATTTTAGCCGTACTTACGCCTATGCTGTAAGGATATTGTGCAGATAATTAATGGGTTAATAAGGTTTAAAAGCCTTACTAACCCATTTTTTAACCCGTCAATTTATTGCGGAAGGTCTGCATGATTCTGTTCTCTATCCGTGATACCTGCACCTGTGAAACTCCTAAACTTTCCGCCACCTCCGCCTGCGTCATATCCCTGAAATAACGAAGCATTATTACCTTTTTATCCCTTTCGGACAAATCGGCTATTGCAGAACGCAACTCCAGAACGTCCAGAAGCTCATCCTGTTTATCGTCGACGGGGAGCCTGTCTAAAAGCAGTTTCGACTTTTCATCCTTGTAATCACCCTGGGCATAGATGGACACGGGCATGCGTGACGAACCCATGGTAAACACCACTTCGCTCGGGGACATTGAAAACTTTTCTGCAATAATCTTGATCGACGGCTGAACGCCGTTGGATGCGGTATATTCCTCAACGAACAAGTTAATCTGCTTTGCCTGTGCCTTGATTGCGCGTGATACTTTAATACTTCCGTCATCACGCATAAAGCGCTTAATCTCACCCGAAATCATAGGCACGGCGTAGGTCGAGAACCTCACCCCGTAGCTCTCATCAAAGCCCGTTATCGCCTTGATTAACCCCATTGATGCAAGCTGAAATAAATCGTCGTACTCTACGCCTTTATTGAGATAGCGTTTTACGATAGATTTAATTAAGTTTGTGTTTTCGCAAAGCAGCTGCTCTTTTGCCTGGTTATCACCCGCTTTTGCCTTTTGTATGAGTTGGTTACACGTCTGTTGGTCAAGCATTCTCTACTTCCGGTTTAAAGCATTTTACCATATAGACTACGGTACCCTCGCCCTCAACCGAATTAACCCTAAATTCGTCCATAAACGTCTGCATTATGGTAAACCCCATACCGGAACGCTCATCGTCGGGCAGCGTGGTGTAAAAGGGCTGTACCGCTTTCTCTACGTCGGGTATGCCCTTCCCCGTATCGCTTATCTTTATATGTATGCGCTCCTCTTCCACCTCGCACTCTATTGTTATTATGCCTAAATTGCCCCTGTACGCATGTACGGTGCAGTTGGTTACCGCTTCGGATACGGCAGTTTTTACGTCGGACAGATCGGAGACGGTGGGATTCAGTTCAAGGCAGAACGCCGCTACGGCGTCCCTTGCAAACGCCTGGTTCTGCGGGAGAGAATAAAATTGCAGTTTTAAATAGTTTTTTGTCATCTCTATTCCGCCTTTGGTATAAGCGAATATATACCGCTTAAATTTAATATTTTGTCTGCTGCATTGTTGGGGGATTCTACGTACAGCGGAATGTTTAATCTTGCCGCCTTTTTATATCTGCCTATCAAAAATCCTATCCCCGTTGAATCCATAAACTCAACCTGTGCAAGGTTGATTATTATCTTTTTGACTGTTGCATATTTGTCTATCAGCTTATCGCACCGAACCCGCACCGCTTGTGTGGAGTATTCGTCCATCTCGCCGACGAGCTTTATATAGAGCACTCCGCTCGCTACTCCTTCAATTATTTTCATTGACTTGCTCCCTTTGTTGGTTTTTCTCTATAATACCTTACTGAAGCGTATATAATTTGGCATTATATGTTTTTTTAAGGGAAATAACGTCGAACAGGTCAATATTAACGTTATAAAAAAATTAAAAAAAATTAAAAAAATAAGCTTGAAAAACACTTGACAAAAAACCTGTGTTATATTATTATATACGAGCGTTGTGTGGAAATCACCTTGCGCTGATGAGGGCCTTTAGCTCAGTTGGTTAGAGCGGTCGGCTCATAACCGATTGGTCCGCGGTTCGAGTCCGTGAAGGCCCACCACTTTATTAATTGCGCAAAGCATATGTCGGTACGGTGTCGACTCGAAGCGCAGGTTCGCCCACCGATTTAGGTGGCACGAGCACTTTAGTGCGAAGTAGTCCGTGAAGGCCCACCAATTAATAATTATATTGTTTAATAACGGAAACGTTTAATATATTTTGGCCCGATAGCTCAGTTGGTTAGAGCGCCAGCCTGTCACGCTGGAGGTCGACGGTTCGAGCCCGTTTCGGGTCGCCAAACACATTAAGCACCTTTAATTAGGTGCTTAAATACGCCTTGGTAGCTCAGTTGGTAGAGCGGAGGACTGAAAATCCTTATGTCGGCGGTTCGATTCCACCCCAAGGCACCACTTAAATATTTAAGCGGTTTTGCTGGTGTAGCTCAGTTGGTAGAGCAGCTGATTTGTAATCAGCCGGTCGCGGGTTCAAGTCCAGTCACCAGCTCCACTACACTTATCCCCGTTTTAACGGTTAACTTAATATTTTGGGCGGATTGCAGAGTGGCCAAATGCATCAGACTGTAAATCTGACGTCTCCGACTTCGGTGGTTCGAATCCACCTCCTCCCACCACAAATAAGACTTTGACATTTTGTCAAGGTCTTATTTGTTATATATCGAGAGTGGCTCCGAGAAACGCCGTGTGGTGCGCCCGTTGCTCTGCAACGGCACGAGCGCTTTGCGTAAAATATTCCACCTCCTCCCACAACTTTTACAGTTTTGCATAACAACTCATATGTAAATGCAATTAGGATATAATTCAAATTCACATCTTGCAATTTACACCTAAACGTGATAAAATAGGAAAAAATTATTTATGGTCATTAAATGAGAGCATTATATAGTGGTAATTTTGCAAATTTTATCAGTGAAAACGAGAACACAATTTTAGGAACTATTGCGAGGAACAATAGCTTTGATTTGAATGACTTACAAAAGAACACTTGGTTATATGAGATTATTCTTTTGAAAAGTATTCTTAGTGACTATGCTGCCAACAGCAAAATTATATTTGAATATACAATTCCAAGAATCGGCAAGCGCATAGACAGCGTTTTAATAGTAAACAATATTGTTTTTCTGTTAGAATTTAAGGTTGGTGAAAAGAATTACAATTCTTATGAAATAGACCAAGTCGTCGATTATGCTTTAGATTTAAAAAACTTTCATAAGGAAAGCCACGATAAGCTTATTGTACCTATTTTGATTTGTACGGAAGCACAAGAAAAGAATAATATTTTATCGTCTTATGAGGATAAAATTCTCAGACCTTTATTATGTAATAAGAACAATCTCAAAGAGACTATCAATTTTGTGTTGCAAAACTTCATTGAACCCGAATTTGATTATAATGTGTGGGAAAATTCAATTTATATGCCCACTCCTACTATTATTGAAGCAGCACAAGCATTATACTCACACCATAACGTACAAGATATTTCGCGTTCTGATGCAGGTGCTTATAATTTAAGTATAACTACAGATAAAATTAACTCAATAATTGAGTATTCAAAAGCATATAACAAGAAGTCTATTTGTTTTATTACAGGTGTTCCCGGTGCAGGAAAAACACTTGCAGGCATAAACATCGCAAACGAAAGACATAAATTTGAAGAAAATGAGCACGCCGTGTTCTTATCTGGTAACTTCCCGTTAGTTGATGTGTTACAGGAGGCATTAGCAAGAGATGAAAAAGCCCGTAACAATACAACAAAATCGGAAGCTTTACGAAAAGTAAAGTCATTTATTCAGATTATTCATCATTACAGAGACGCATACGTAGGAAATGAAGATATTCCAACTGAAAAAGTTGTAATATTCGACGAGGCTCAACGGGCTTGGACGAAAGAACAAATAGCAAACTTTATGGTTCGCAAAAAAGGTGTGCCCAGCTTTAATTATAGTGAACCCGAGTTTTTAATTAGCACATTAGATAGACACAGAGATTGGGCAGTGATTATTTGCCTTATTGGTGGCGGACAGGAAATTAATACCGGTGAAGCTGGGCTTATTGAATGGTTTGACTCATTAAGACGTTCATTCTCAAATTGGGACGTATATGTGTCTGATAAAATCACCGACGAAGAATATACTCGTGGAAATGATATAAATGCCTTAATTTCAGGATTAAATGTCCATATTGAAGAGAACTTACACCTTGCCACCTCCCTTCGTTCTTTTAGAAGCGAAAATGTATCCGCTTTTGTTAAATATATTTTAGATAATGATATAGAGCAAGCAAAAGCAACCCTTTTAACATTAAGTCAATATCCAATTAAGTTGACCAGAAATTTAGACACAGCCAAAAAATGGGTAAAGAATAAAGCTCGCGGAACGGAACGTTATGGCCTTTTAGCAAGTAGCGGTGCATTGAGATTAAAGCCTGTTGGTATATTTGTTAAAAACGATTTGTCTGCACCGAATTATTTTTTAGACAATAAAGACTGTGTACGCTCCTCCTATTATTTAGAAGATTGCGCAACGGAATTCGACGTTCAAGGCTTGGAGCTCGATTGGTCTATTGTAGCGTGGGACGCCGATTTTAGATATAGCAATGGCGATTGGACATATAACAAATTCAACGGTTCAAAGTGGAACAATATTAATAGTGAAATTAATCGTTTATATCTTAAAAATGCTTATAGAGTACTATTAACTCGTGCAAGACAAGGTATGGTTATTTATATTCCAGAAGGGAATGCAGAAGATAAAACAAGACAGTCAATATTTTACGATGAGACATTTAATTATCTAAAAGATATTGGAATTGAAGTACTTTAAGGAAAATATTTATGCAATATAAAAAGTGCCCTATATGTGAAATGAACTACATAAAAGAGGACGAGGACATCTGCGCCGTATGCGCTGGTCTAAAAACATCCCATGTTTTTTTTGTTTATCAAGGAAAGACTTATAATACAGAATTTAACGGCGGTTATATAAAGGCTCCTGCTAATACTCATGTCCACCATTGGGAGCGACTTATTGTTTTAAAAAAAGGCGATATTATTCAATTTAAGAAAAAGTATTACAGGGTTTCCTGT
>JBJFAG010000310.1:0-1772 GCA_051887795.1 Candidatus Coproplasma sp.
GAGTGCGGAATACTCCCCCAGAATATCTACTTCTTACCCAAGAGCGGTAACTGGTGGGGTCCTGCGGGTACTACAGGCCCCTGCGGTCCCGACACCGAAATGCACATCATCCGCAACCACGAGGAGGCGGACAAGCTCAATTCCGACCAGTTCGACGAGGCGTCCAAAGGCACCTTCCTCGAAATCTGGAACGACGTATTCATGCAGTACAACAAGAACGAGCAGGGCAAGTACGAACCCCTTGCACAGCGCAACGTCGACACGGGTATGGGACTTGAGAGAACGCTCTGCATTTTAAACGGCAAGGAGAGCGTCTATGAAACGGACATCTTCGAAAACGCCATTGCAAAACTTGAGGAGCTTACGGGCATCAAGTACGGCCAGGACGAGCAGTCGACTAAGGCGTTCAGGGTAATACTCGACCACGTCCGCACCGCAACCTTTATGCTCGGCGACGTAAAGGGCATTGTTCCCTCCAACACCGACCAGGGCTATATTTTAAGAAGAATTATAAGAAGAGCCGTTCGTTTCGGCAGAAATATCAACCTTCCCCAGGGTGCGTTAAACTTAGTCAGCAAGACACTTATTGAAAAGTATGCGGAAGTTTACCCCGAACTGGTTACCAACTCCCCGAAGATCGAAGAGGAGCTGAACAAGGAAGAGGCTAAGTTCTTAAAGACCTTGGCTCAGGGCATTAAGGAGTTTGAAAAGGTGGTGGCTTCCCTTCCTGCAAACGGGGAGATTGACGGCGTAACCGCCTTCCATTTGTACGACACCTACGGCTTCCCCGTTGAAATTACCGTGGAAATGGCGGGCGAAAAGGGCGTTAAAGTCGACGTAGACGGCTACAACAAGGCGTATGCAGAACACCAGGAGAAGTCCAGGGCGGGCAGCGAGCAGAAGTTCGCCTGCGGCCTTGCGGACCACAAGGAGGAGACTACCAATCTTCACACCGCAACCCACCTGCTTCATGCTGCGTTAAAGAAGGTCTGCTCCCCCGATATCTGCCAGAAGGGTTCCAACATAACCGAAGAGAGATTGCGTTTCGACTTCAACTTCTCACGTAAGCTCACCCCCGAAGAGGTGAAGGCCGTTGAGGAAATGGTAAACGAAGTTATCTCGCAGGATATCCCCGTTGTCATGAAGGAGATGCCCATCGAACAGGCTAAGGAAGAGGGCTTTACAGGCCTGTTTGAAAGTAAGTACGGCGAGGTAGTTAAGACCTATACGATAGGCGACTTCTCCAAGGAAATCTGCGGTGGACCCCACGCCGAGCGCACGGGCATTTTGGGTACCTTCAAAATCGCCAAGCAGGAGAACGTCTCCGCAGGCGTAAAGCGTATTAAGGCTGTTTTAATTAAGTAAACGGCAGTTTAAATATTATCAGCTTATTTATTCACGGTCAGAGCAGTGGACTGTATCGCGCTTCAGGCGAGGTTTTTGTCACCGCTTTAGCCGTGAATTAATTCACCGCCAAGGTGTATTATATATACCATATTATATATAATTATATACTATCCTGTTCCGAATAATCGGAGGGAGGAAATTATTATTAAAGTATTACAAGTTTCAGATTGCTTTTACCCTAACGTAGACGGACCAATCAACGTTATGGTTAATATAGCTAAGACTTTCACAAAAGAGGGGTTGGGGGATATGGAATTGCTCGTACCCGACTACCCCGAAAAGGTAGAGGTGGATGGTTTGACAATACACCGCTGCTTTTCATTAGGCGTACCCGGTCAGGATTACCGTGCAGGTCTGCCCTTTTT
>JBJFAG010000311.1:0-7182 GCA_051887795.1 Candidatus Coproplasma sp.
CCAGCAGACCGTCACCGGCGAAGTCAAGCTCAAGCTCTACAAGGGCAACATCATCAACGCCGGCATCGTCAGCCCCTACACCCTCTATTCCGAGGAGTTCGCCTCCTTCGGCGAGGACGAGGTCTACAACCAGATGGACTCCCAGGGCTTTATCAATCTGTTTGGTCTGCCTATTAAGGTTAAAGCGCTTTTGGATCAGAAAAAGCTTAAGTAATGATAAATGTATTTATAGACGGCAAAGAAGGCACGACGGGGCTGCAGATATACGACAGGTTATCAGCCCGTGACGATATATCGCTAATTATCCTCCCCGAAGAATTGAGGAAGGATACGGACGCCCGTAGAGAATGCTTGAACAGAGCAGACGTTAGTTTTCTTTGCTTACCGGATAAAGCTGCAATAGAGGCAGTCGAGTTAGTTACTAATCCTAACGCAAAAATTATAGACGCTTCAACCGCACATAGGACAAATCCCGATTGGGTCTACGGTTTTCCCGAACTCTCTAAAGAAAGAAGGGAGCAGATAGCCGCCTGTAAAAGGCTGGCAAATCCCGGTTGTCACGCAACAGGATTTATCTCCATCGTTGCTCCTTTAATCAGAGGAGGAATAGCGCCTGCAGATTATCCTTTTGTTGCACATTCACTGACGGGTTATTCGGGTGGCGGTAAAAAGACGATTGCACAGTATAACGATGAAAACCGTGATATAAAATTGTCCTCACCGAGGGAGTATGCTTTGGGTTTAGCGCACAAGCATCTGCCTGAAATGGTAAGGGAGTGCGGTTTATCCCAGGCGCCGTTGTTTAATCCGATAATATGTGATTTTTACAGCGGAATGTGCGTAACAGTGCCGTTATTTACTAATCTTCTGAACAAAAAACTGGGTGTTAAGGAAATAAGGGACTATTTTGCGGAGTACTATGACAGACAGAATTTAGTTAAAGTTGCTTCTGAAGAAGAGGTTCCTGCATATTTAGCATCCAATGCTTTGACAGGTACAAACGGGTTAAAGATATACGTCAGCGGAAACGAAGATAGGATTTTTATTGCGAGCGTATTTGATAATCTTGGCAAGGGTGCTTCGGGTGCGGCAGTACAGAATATGAATATAATGTTCGGTTTGGACGAGTGTGCTTCGCTGCTTTGAGAATTTGAGAGAGTATAGTAAAAAAATATAGAGTAAGATGAAAATTAAAGAGATTGGCGGTGGAGTTTGTGCGCCTAAAGGTTATACGGCAAACGGTATTCACTGTGGAATTAGGAAGAATAGGGTTAAGCGTGATTTTGCTTTAATATTAAGTGAGGTTAAGGCTGCGGCTGCTGGCGTATATACAAGCAATCTTGTGAAAGGTGCGCCTGTAATAATTACCAAAAACAATATTTCTGACGGATATGCACAGGCAATAATCTGCAATAGCGGTAATGCCAATACGTGCAATAAAGACGGTTTAGTCGTTGCTCAGCAGATGTGCGATCTCGTAGAGGAGATTAGCGGTATATCTGCCGCAGACGTTATAGTAGCGTCTACGGGCGTTATCGGACTTCCTTTAGACATCGCTCCTATGAAGGAGCATGCAAAAGAAATTTTTGACGGCCTCGGTGCAAACAGCGATTTTGCGGCGGAAGCTATTATGACGACTGACACCGTAAAAAAATCAATTTCAATCGAATTTGAAATTGACGGTAAAAGATGTGCTATGGGTGCGATTGCAAAGGGTGTCGGTATGGTTTGCCCCAACATGGCAACAAACCTCATATTCTTAACGACTGACGTTGCGATAACCCCTGCAATGCTTCAAAAGGCGCTCTCCGAAGACGTTAAAGACTCCTTTAATATGGTGAGTGTAGACGGCGATCAGTCGACTAACGACACCTGTTGCATTATGGCAAACGGTCTGGCCGGTAATAAGATAATTGATTGTGTTGGAGCTGATTACAATAAATTCCGTAAAGCTTTAAACTATTGCACTGTTTACCTTTCTAAAATGATAGCAAAGGACGGCGAGGGTGCAACCAAGCTTATTGAGTGCAACGTCAGCGGTGCTTCAAGCAAAACGGTTGCCAAAGCCGTAGCAAAGTCGGTTATTAAATCTTCTTTGGTTAAAGCTGCTATGTTCGGTGCAGATGCAAATTGGGGAAGGGTACTTTGTGCAATCGGTTATGCAGGTGTAAAGGTAGACGTTGAGGCTATCGACGTTTCTTTTAAATCCCGAAAAGGCGAACTGCCCGTTTGCAAGGGCGGTTACGGTATAGATTTTTCTGAAGAGATTGCAAAGGAAGTTCTTTCGGAAGATGAGGTGTCAATTAATATTAACCTTAACAGCGGTAAAGTAAAATCAACCGCCTGGGGTTGTGACTTGACTTACGAATACGTAAAAATCAACGGTGATTACAGGACATAATATGAACAAGCAGGAACAGGCAGAGTTTTTAATAGAGGCAATGCCCTATATTAAAAAGTATTTTAATAAAATTCTCGTAGTCAAATACGGCGGGAACGCAATGATCGACGACAGTTTAAAATCTTCGGTTATGCGTGATTTAGTCGTTTTGAATCTTTTGGGGATTAAAGTCGTGCTTGTTCACGGCGGCGGTCCGGAAATTTCCGAAACGATTAAAAAGATGGGTAAAGAGACCAAGTTTATTGACGGGCTTCGTTACACCGATGAAGAGACTGCTGAAATAGTCCGTATGGTTCTTGCAGGTAAAGTCAATAAGACGCTTGTCGATTTAATTTGCAGGAATGGCGGTAAGTCTATCGGTATTTGCGGTCAGGACGGTCACATTATCAAATGTGAAAAGCAGGACGAAAAGCTGGGCTATGTCGGTAAAATTACAAATATTGATACTACTCTTATAACCGATTTACTCAATCTGGGATACGTTCCCGTTGTTTCTACGATCGGTTATGACGACGAAGGCCACGTATATAACGTAAATGCAGATACAGCAGCTGCTGCAATCGCAGGTGCATTAGGCGCTGAAAGTCTTATCCTGATGACTGATATTCGTGGTTTATTAGAGAATAAGGATGACCCCGACAGCCTTATTAAAAAGGTATACGTATCCGATATTCCCGCACTTGTCAAGCAGGGTATTATTTCGGGTGGTATGATACCTAAAATAGAATGTTGTAAAGATGCAATCCGCCGTGGTGTTAAAAACGTGTTTATCACTGACGGTAGGGTTAGTCATTCCATTTTAATAGAAATCCTTTCCGATGAGGGTAGCGGAACAATGTTTAACGGCTGATTTATTCTTAAATCAGTCTTTATTTTAGTAATTAGATTTTGGGTGTAACATGCATTTACAGGACATTATTTCAACAGATAAAGAGTACGTAGCCTCGACCTATGCAAGGTATAACGTTGCGTTTAAGTCGGGTAGCGGTGCTAAATTATATGATTTTGACGGCAAGGAATACATTGATTGTGCTTCGGGAATTGGCGTAAATATTTTCGGCGTAAACGACGAGGAGTGGAAAGATGCGGTTAAAGCGCAGCTGGATAACATTCAGCACGTCTGCAATTTGTATTATTCTCAGCCCCAGGCATCACTTGCTAAGCTCTTATGTCAAAAGACGGGAGCAAGCAAGGTATTCTTCTCAAATAGCGGTGCGGAGGCCAATGAATGTGCTATAAAAGCAGCAAGGAAGTACGGCAATACCCGCTATGGCAGAAACGAGATTATTACCTTAAAAAACTCATTCCACGGAAGAACCATAGCAACACTGACTGCAACCGGGCAGGACAACTTCCATAAAAATTTCGGTCCTTTCCTGGAAGGTTTCAGGTATGCAGATCCCACTCTTGACGGCATTTACGAGTGCTATACCGAAAAGACTTGTGCGGTTATGGTAGAGGTTATTCAGGGAGAGAGCGGTGTTAATCCGCTTGATATAGGCTTTCTTAAAGAACTTGAAAAATTCTGCAAGAGCAGGGATATACTTTTAATATGTGACGAAGTTCAGAGCGGTAACGGTAGGACGGGTTATATGTACGCCTACGAGGCTGCGGGTATTCACCCCGATATCGTAACTACAGCAAAGGGCCTTGGCGGAGGTTTGCCAATAGGTGCTTGTATGCTCTTTGATAAGTGCAAGGACGTCTACACTTATGGCGACCACGGTTCAACCTTTGGCGGTAATCCCGTTGCCTGTGCAGGTGCAATATCAATAATCGAGAGACTTACGCCCGAACTTTTGTTGGAAGTACAGGGTAAAGGGGCATACCTAAAGATAAATTTAGAGCATATTAAAAACGTAACCGAGGTTACGGGACTGGGGCTGATGATTGGAATATCAACCACCAAGTCAGCAAAGGAAGTTGCAGCGGCCTGCCTCGAAAAGGGATTGGTTGTGCTTACCGCACACGACAGGGTAAGGCTGTTACCCCCGCTCAACATAACGAAAGAAGAAATGAATACGGCATTGAAAATATTAAACGAGGTGATTTCACAGTGAGGCATTTACTTAAATTACAAGATCTTACAAGGGAAGAGATTTTATCCATTCTTAACCTTGCCGACCAGCTTAAATTTGAAAGGCTTAACGGCATACAGAAGGATTATTTGAAGGGCAAAAAGCTGGGTATGATTTTCCAGAAGTCCTCGACCAGAACGAGGGTTTCCTTTGAAGTAGGTATTTACGAGCTTGGCGGATACGGTTTGTTCCTTTCAAGCAACGATTTGCAGATAGGCAGGGGCGAACCCGTTCAGGATACGGCAAGGGTACTTTCAAGGTATCTTGACGGCATTATGATAAGGACGTTCGCTCAGCAGGAAGTTGAGGATTTGGCAAAGTACGGTTCAATTCCCGTAATTAACGGCTTGACCGACTACGCACATCCCTGTCAGGTTCTCGCCGACCTTATGACTATAAGGGAGTATAAGGGAAGCTTTAAGGGATTGAAAATGACCTTCGTCGGCGACGGCAACAATATGGCAAACAGCTTAATGGTCGGCGCTATTAAGACGGGTATGTCGTTTGCCATTGCTTGTCCTAAAGGCTACGAGCCTGACGCAAAATTAATTGAATGGGCGAAAGCTAACGGCGAGGTTACTATAACCACTGACGTCAAAGAAGCTTTGAAGGATGCAGACGTCGTCTACACGGACGTCTGGGCTTCTATGGGGCAGGAAGGCGAAAAGGAAGCAAGGAAGAAGGCCTTCGTGGGTTATCAAATAAATAAGGAAAACCTCTCCGTTGCAAAGAGCGACGTAATGTGTTTACACTGTCTGCCTGCCCACAGGGGTGAAGAGATAACCGAAGAGGTGTTCGAAGAACATGCAAAAGAAATCTTTGACGAGGCGGAAAACAGGTTACACGCTCAAAAGGCGGTAATGGTAAAGCTTTTAAAATAAGATTGTTTCAGTTTGCTATACATAGAAAAAATGGATAAACGGGATATATAAATTATGAAGAACTCAAAAGTTTATTTAACGTTACAAAATGGCAGACAGTTTGTCGGTTACAGATTCGGTGCCGAGAGAGACGTGGTGGGTGAGCTTGTATTTACCACGGGTATGACGGGCTATGTTGAAACGCTTACCGATCCCAGTTACTACGGGCAGATAGTCATTCAGACCTTCCCCTTGATTGGCAACTATGGCGTAACCCCCGATAACGAGAGTAAAAAACCCTGGGTTTCAGCTTATATCGTAAGGGAAAAGTGCGATACTCCGTCTAACTTCAGGTGTGAGGGAACAATTGAAGATTACCTTAAACAGTACGGCGTTGTAGGTATCTACGGCATTGACACCCGTGAGCTTACCAAAATAGTCAGGGAAGCAGGCGTAATGAATGCCGCAATAACCTCCAAGCCCGTCAAGGATATGACGGAGATAAATAATTATAGGGTTGTCAATGCAGTTAAAACTGTTAGCGCAAAAGAGGTTGAATACTTTGGCGATCCCAACGGCAGAAGAATTGCGGTATATGATTTTGGTACTAAGAAGAATATAATCCGTTCTCTTGTAAACCGTGGTTGTTACTGCATGAAAGTACCTTCAACTTATACGGCAGAAGAGGTGTTAGCCCTAAATCCCGAAGGGTTAATGCTCTGTAACGGTCCCGGCGACCCTGCTGAAAACGTCGATATTATTGAAAATTTAAAAAAGCTTGCAGGCAAACTTCCCATCTTCGGAATTTGCTTAGGCCACCAGCTGTTTGCGCTTGCAATGGGCGGTAAGACCAAGAAGATGAAGTATGGCCACAGGGGTGCAAATCAGCCTGTTAAATGCCTTGCAACGGGAAGGGTTTATATCTCAAGCCAGAACCATGGCTATGAGGTTATTTCATCAAGCCTTGAAGGCGTAGGCAAGTTGAGCTGCGTTAACGCTAACGACGGCACTTGCGAGGGTTTTGACTATCCCGAAATAAATGCTTTCACCGTTCAGTTCCACCCCGAAGCATGCGGTGGTCCTCATGATGCAGGTTTCTTATTCGACAGATTTATGCAAAACATTACGGAGGGTAAATTCCATGCCTAAGAAGGATGATATTAAAAAGGTTCTCGTAATCGGTTCAGGCCCGATTGTTATCGGCCAGGCGGCAGAGTTTGACTACGCAGGTACTCAGGCCTGCAGAATTTTAAAGAACGAGGGCATTAACGTAGTTCTTTGCAACTCCAACCCTGCAACAATAATGACAGACAGGGCATTGGCAGACGAAATTTATCTTGAACCATTAACCACCGATACGTTAAAGAGAATAATAATCAAGGAACGTCCCGACAGCCTTTTGGCATCTTTAGGCGGTCAGACGGGGTTAACCCTTGGCTGTCAGCTTGCAAAAGAGGGTTTCCTGGATAAATACGGCGTTAAACTCATCGGCGTTAAGCTTGATTCAATCGACAGGGCAGAGGACAGGGAGCTCTTCAAGGAGACCATGCAGAAGATTAACCAGCCCGTCGTTCCCTCAGATATTGCGTATACTGTAGACGACTGTGTCAGGATTGCTGAAGAAATCGGCGGTTATCCCGTAATTGTCCGTCCTGCATACACCCTTGGCGGTGCAGGCGGCGGTGTCGCTCACGACGAGGCTGAATTAAGGCTGATTGCCCATAACGGATTAATGCTCTCTCCCATAACGCAGGTACTTATTGAAAAGTATATTGCAGGCTGGAAGGAGATAGAGTTCGAAGTTATCCGTGACGGTGCAGGTAACGTTATTACCGTCTGCTCT
>JBJFAG010000312.1:0-1754 GCA_051887795.1 Candidatus Coproplasma sp.
GGCTATCCTCTGCGGAGTATCTTCCTTTCTCGTAACCATAACAAACCTCTCTTAAAATTGTTATAGTATATATACCACACTAATCGAAGTTTGTCAATAGGTTAGCCACCTCCTTCACCTTCGCTTGCCCTTTCCCGCCTTGACTTGTTTACCCTGTTTAATACCATTCTCTCGTGTTCGGCAAGATAGGGCGGCGTAGTACTTAACGTTCCGCTCTCAAACACATCTGGATTAACGGTTTGACCACCCAGCCGTTTTATTCTCTCGTTGAAGAGGGAAGCCACCATTGACTTGTTTAAGGTTGCGATTAGTAGTACCTCTTCAAACAGGTCTAAAATCTCGGCAAGTTTGTCGCTGTCAACGTCGTTGACTAATAGCTCATATCCTTGTGGCTGGACAGGCGGTAACCGGTCCTCTTCTATTTCACCATAAGGCACCTTAAGAAGTTGCGGCAGACCGTAGTCCAAAGCGTCGTTTATGACCTTGTTGAAATCGTCCTTGTACTCGTCCTTTTCCATCAGGCGAGCTATGCTCTCCAACTTGAAGTCGTCTATTATGGTAATAAACTTACGAGCGTACCTGTCCGTATTCCTTACTCCTTTCATTGCTGATCACCCCCTGAAAATTGAATAGTACCCCAAAAGTTGGACAATCAAATAAGAAACTAATATAATAAATAAGAGGTAACAAAAGATGTCCAAACAAAAGGGTAAAATTCCTAAATATTCCCCAGAATTTAAAATCATGGTTATTGAAGACATGATAAAAAATAATCTGGGTTATGGTGAAACCGCACGAAAATATGGGATGTATTCTTCTCCCGAACGCGCTTTTAAACGCAACGGAAACAAGATACCCGGCGGAGTCACCAGTACAATTAAACGTTGGGAACAAATATATACCACCGAAGGCCCCGAAGGATTTTATCTTCATAAGCATGGCGGTTATCGTCCCGAAAATAAGTTGTATCAAAAAGTAAACAAACAAGATCTTATAGAAGAAAACAGACTTCTTAAGATGGAGATTGAATACTTAAAAAAATTAGATGCCTTAGTACGTCAGAGAGAGCAACTCGAAGAGAAAAAGCAGAAGTAGTTCAGCTACTAAGGCATCAATATAGATTAAAGGAACTACTTAAACTTGCAGGGATATCTAAAAGTACTTTTTACTACATAATTAAAGCAAAGCAGCGTACGGATAAATATGTCGTTGAAAAAGAATACATAGAAGAAATCTTCACACAAAACAGAAAACGCTACGGACATAGACGCATTACTGCCGTTTTAAGAAATAAACATGGTATCATAATAAACCACAAAACGGTTATGCGCTTAATGAACGAACTTCACCTATATTGTCCCGCACGCCGTAAGCATAAGCATTACTGCAAATATGGAGATTCTGCCGGTACGTTTGAACCAAATATTTTACAAAGGCAATTTTCTGCTCTCCAACCACTTCAAAAGTGGACTACGGATATTACAGAATTTAAAGCCTTTGGCAAGAAACTATACCTATCAGTTATTTTGGATATGTACAATGGCGAAATCATTAACTACACATTAACCGAATCCGCTTCACTTGCCTCCGTTCAACAGTTAATATCTCAGGCAATTGCTATTCTGCCAAAAGGAACGAATCTACTGTTTCATTCAGACAGAGGCTGGCATTACCAACAACGCTGTATTAAAAATCTTCTAATTAATAACGGTATAACTCAAAGCATGTCACGAAGAGGTGAATGTTACGACAAT
>JBJFAG010000313.1:0-7142 GCA_051887795.1 Candidatus Coproplasma sp.
CAATCAACCGATAGTATGCCTATGTTGATTAAGGATTTGGACAAGCTCCAAGAGAGTGGCTATAAATATATCTTTATTGATGAAATAACCGTATTAACTGATTTTATTAATTCAGCCGCAATCTTGTCAGATATATATGGTTCATCTGGAATGAAGATTGTTATTTCAGGTGCGGACTCGCTTATTTTTGCAATGGCGAGCAGATATGAACTATATGATAGGAACGTAATGGTTCATACTTCATATATTCCTTTCTGGGAGTATTCAAGGTTATTTAAGGTTAATTCGATAGACAAATACATTGAGTATGGCGGTCTTAGTGAAGAAACGTCTTTCCAAGATTATGAAAGTACCTGCAAGTACATAGATACGGCTGTCAGTAGGAATATTCAACACGCGCTTAAAAATCATCATTATGGAGATAACGTTAAACAACTGATAGAACTTGATGAAGACGGGGAATTGACAAAAGTTATTAACCTTATCGTTGAGAAATTGAACTACGAATTTGTGTTGGGCGTAGCGGAAGAAAAATTAGACAATGTCGAATACGGAAAAGTATTATTAAGGTTAAAAGACATTGTTTCAGCTAAGGCAAAAGATAAGACAATAATCAAGTTAACGAAAGAACTTGAAGAAAAGGTTAATAAGTATCTTGTAACGCTTGATTTGATGGTAAGTTGTCTTGAAATATCTATTGGCGGTAAAAGGCAAGACCGATATATAATTACTCAACCCGGTATGAGGTATTCCATAGCAAAGGCTTTGGTCTGTTCTCTTATGCAAGACGAGTATTTCAGTACGTTATCCGAGGACAATAAAAAATACATTGCTAACAAGATACTTGATTGCGTTAAGTGCAAAATGCTTGAAGATATCATTTTGCTTGAAGTTACTAAAACTTGTCCAAGAAACAGAATGGTATTTAAGCTTTTAGACGAAGACGACGGGTTTTATATGGTAACGTATGATAATGACGAGAACAGTTGCGCCATATACGAGATTAACCATAGCGACAAAATTGCGGACAGTCAGGCAAGATATTTGACGGACGAAGATTGGCGTAAACTTATAGAAAACAAATTCGGGAAGATAACAGGTAAATACGTCCTATACCGTGGCAAAGATACCAAGGTCGGAGAAGTGCAATATCTCAACGTGGAAAAGTACTTGATTGGGTTGAATTGAAACCTAAAAAGCCAAGAAAAAAACTCAAATTATTTAAAGAATTTTTGTAAATATGACAGAGTTGTCATAATTACTATGATATAATAAGGAAAAGCAGATTTCAAAGGAAAAACTATGTCAAATAAAATCATTGATACTATGTGGGACGATAACCCGATAGACATTACACAGGAAGCTAATTTTATATGGTCGATTGCGAATAAATTGCGTGGCTCGTATATGCCAGACAAGTATGGCGATGTCGTCATTCCGATGACGATTTTGCGCCGTTTTGAATGTGCGCTTGAAGAAACCAAGCAAAAGGTAATCGACGCATACAAGGCTAACCCGAACTATCCGCCCAAGGCGCTCTGCCGTATTTCGGGTTTTCAGTTCTACAATACAAGTGAGTATTCGTTAAAGGAACTCTGCAACGATTCCAAGCATATAGCGGCTAATTTCAAGAACTACATAAGCGGCTTTTCTTCCAACGTGCAGGAGATTTTGAGCGAACTCGAAATGTCTAAACATATCGACAAAATGGACAAGGACGGCTGTCTGTATTCGGTAGTCGAAGCCTTTTCCACTCTCGATTTATCCATTAAGACTTACGACAGTATCAAAATGGGATATATCTTTGAAAATCTCATCGGCAGGTTCTATCAGAACGTGGACGCCGGACAATTTTACACGGGCAGGGACATTATCAAACTGCTCGTGGAAATTCTGATGGCAGAGGGTTGCGATGATATTTTCGATCCCCATAAAGTCATTACCGTACTCGACCAGGCTTGCGGAACGGGCGGTATGCTTTCAACCGCATATTCTTATATTAAGCACTATAATGAATCAGCGGAAGTCAAACTGTTCGGTCAGGAGTTTATGGGGCAGTCCTACGCCGTAGGACTTGCTGAAATGCTCATAAAAAATCAGGATGCGGAGAACTTCCGTCACGTCGACACTTTCAAGACCGACTGTTTTGCCGATACGAAAATGCGTTTCGTTATTGAAAATCCGCCTTTCGGTACGCCGTGGAGCGGTAAGGACGCCAAAGACGGACAGGAACAAGCTGTTCGTGATGAGCACAAAAAAGGCGAAACGGGCAGATGGGGACACGGACTTCCTAGCGGCGGCGACTCGCAGATGATTTTCCTGCAATCGGCGGTAGATAAAATGGACGATACCTGCGGTAGAGCGGCAATTATTGAAAACGGATCTCCGCTCTTTAACGGTGATACGGGTTCGGGTGAAAGCCAGATAAGGCGTTGGCTGCTTGAAAGCGACCTGATAGAGGCTATAATTGCTCTCCCTACAGATTTGTTCTACAACACGGGTATTCAGACCTATGTGTGGATTTTATCTAAGAACAAGAGGAAAGAGAGAAGAGGCAAAATACAGCTTATCAATGCTGCGGAAATCTATCATAAATTGCGAAAGGCGGTAGGCAATAAGAAGAATGAAATCACAAAAGAGGACAGGAAGAAAATTACTCACCTCTACGCAGATTTCGTGCAATCCGACCTCTGCAAGATTTATAACAACGAGGAGTTCTTGTATAGAGAATACACCGTAATGCAACCCTTGCAGAGAAGTTACGCCATTACGGAAGAACGCATTGAGCAGATGCTGATGAAGGGTGCGCTGTCTGGAATTTACGACGAGGCGAAGATTGCCGAATATGAAAGTAAAGGCGTTGCGCTTGAAGGCAAGGATAAACTCAAATATGAGGCAATGCTTTCAAGTAAACCGCAGTACGATAGTATTTTGGCAATCCTGAAAGCAAACATCTCTAATAAGGTATATAAAGAACCGAAAGGGTTTATTGAATATCTTTCATCCATTCTTAAGGAAGATAAAAAGCTGATTGAAAAGATTGCTAACGGGCTTTCCGAGATGGACAAGACGGCGGAAATACAGCGTGATAAAAAGGGTGAAATAATCTACGATAAAGAAACCCGCGATACCGAAATTGTAAAATACGAAGAGGATATCGAGGACTATATGGCTCGTGAAGTGTTACCATACGTCCCCGATGCAAAGTGGTTCTGGGAAGAAGACCTCGGTGCAAAAAAGCCTGTGATTAAGGTAGGCGCAGAGATACCTTTTACGAGATATTTCTATCAGTATACCCAGCCCGAAAAGAGCGAGGTGTTGGCGGAGAGATTTACCGAGCTTGAAAAGAACGTAAGCGAAAGAATTAGAAAACTGTTTGGGGATAATTAAATGTCAAAAAGAAAATATAATCACAACGCATATAAAATTATTTCAAAGGGTGGGAAAGTGGTACGAGATAAATTTGCACCTGACCCCTTAGAGGAAGTAAAGAATACAGGTATAACGGGTAAGGCTATCGGCGAAGTTGGTGATAGCCTTTTGGAAAAACCAATTCATAAAGCAAGCTATGCCATGGCAGGTTTATCTTATGATAAAGAAAAGGATAATCCCTGTAAAGGTAGCGTTACATATACGGCTTGGTATATGGGGATAAAGCGAGCATTAAAATTCATTGTTGGCTGCATTTTATCTTCATCCGTTTTGGCAGGCTTTGTTGCGTTCCTCCGTGCCGATTTATTAACGCAGGCTAAAATTACATTGGGAATGGTTCCATTAGCCTTAATAATAATTGCTGTGGTTAAATTCATAAAGAAGTTTTTTAAATAAGTACGCATTAACAAAGGACTAAGCGATGGAAAAACAATTACAGGATAAAATCGGAAGAAAAGATATAGTTGATAAAATCTGCGGTCTTGTAGATTCTCTGCAAAAAGACCAAAATTTCTGTCTCGCCTTAAACGGAGCTTGGGGTAGTGGTAAGTCTTTCGTTATGGATATGATTGATGAAAGACTACAAGCCCATAGAGAGTATCTTATTGTAAAGTACGACGCATGGAAAAACAATTTCTATCCTGACCCACTCATTGCTATCTTGTATTGTGTTTTGGATTCTATTAAAGACAAATTCCATCTTGTAACAGATAGAAAAACAAAGAAGTTGCTTAAAGATGCTTGTAAAAATACGGCAGGAAAAGCAATTGATGAAATTGTATCCTTTTTGCATAATAAAGGTGGCAAGTGTGCGGTTGTTGCTTTTGTCGTTGAAACCATAATAAATGTAATCAAACAAGCAAAAAGTAGTATTTTAGACAACAAATTATTCGACGATTATAAATCTTATCAATCGTTATTAACAGAAAGTATTGAAGTTTTAAATCAATGCAAACTCCGCAACTTTTGTAGGCGGTGACGGCGGTGACGGCTATACAGGCGGTGACGGTGGCACAGGTGGTACAGGAATGCCGTTAGGAACAGACTCTAATACGGGTAACAGCAAAAAAGGTGGCGCAGGTGGAAACGGCGGTGCTGGTGGAAACGGCGGTGCTGGTGGCGTAGCTGCTATAGCCCAGTCATTTACAGTAAATTCTGGAATTGTAGTTCTGCAAGGCGGTAACGGCGGCGCAGGCGGCAATGGCGGTAACGGCGGTGCTGGTGGTACAGGAAGTCGTAATTCCTGGTGGTTTGCTGGCGGTGGTGCTGGTGGTACAGGTGGTAACGGCGGCAATGGCGGTAACGGTGGTTTGGCAGGTCTAAGTTGTAGCGTATCTGTATCTAAAAATGGTGGCAATGTTACACAAACTACTGGTACGAAAGGAAACGGTGGTGCTGGTGGCTCTGGCGGTGCTGGTGGTGCTGGTGGCAAAGGTAGCGGAAGTAATGGATCGCAAGGTGCTACTGGAAATCCTGGAACCAACGGAAATTAAAAATCATAATACACTAATAATTAATGTACACACCTAAAAATAGTTAGTTATACTAAGGCTTTTATTAAAGTGGAGAAGACAGTTGTCCTCTCCACTTGTCTTTATATTGTTTTGCATATTTGAGTTTATGGAATTTAGTTTGTTCGAACAATAAATCCAAAACTATTTGCTTTGATACAAATCGTGTTTTGAAAATAAACTTTAGGACCACCAGACATATTAAAGGAGAACCTGTTTCCATTAGGAGACGGATTCGACTTTATCATTTTCTTTCATAAGTAGTTTTTGAGCCGATAGAGCGTGATAGCTCTATCGGCTCGGTATTAACCTCTATTCACGCTTAAAGGCCATCAAGAAAAAAATTCTTTTATATCGCCTTCGCCATAAAATCTTTTTAACAGCACGTACTGTTAGATGCGGGAAAATATCAGATATCTCTTAGCGATATAAAATAATTGGTTCAGTTCCTTAATAGATATCATTAGTTATATCTTACAACATTTAATATAATTAAATGCGTTTTATGGCACGGGGCAGGTTCAAAATTTTTGTCAAAATAATAACCTCCAACTATTTATTGCCTAAATCATATCAGATACCATAGTCTATGTCAAAGCAAAAAATTATCAAATTCCTCCATATAAACAAATAATCCGAACGTCTTACGAAAAACGAAGAAGTTCGAATTATTACAATCTGGCTGGGGTAGCTGGATTTGAACCAACGAATGACGGAGTCAGAGGCAAATCGAGTATTTCAAAAATGACCGTTTTGAGCCTTTTTAAGCCAAAAAACACCGAATTTTAAGCGTTTTTGAAAATCGTTTCCCCAAATTTCCCCAATCAGGTTTCCCCAATTTCAGCCACTCGTATTTGCGAGTGGCTTTTAGAGACAGAATAATCGTGATGTTTTTAACCTGAAAATTATCCAACAATAGTCGTTGACATTTTTAATTTTGTAGGGTATAATAATTATGGGTGATAAAGATGAGTGTACTTTTAGCTTTGCTTTCAAGAGAAGAAAATAGAAATGAAAATATGATTGCCGAATACAATCGTGAGTTGGAAACTCTGCCGAAAGGCAGTATCAAGCCAAAGAAGGTTAAAGGCAAAGTCTATTACTATCTGACCTTCCGAGAGGGCGATAAAGTCATAACCAAATATATTGGCAAAGACGAGCAGTCTTTAATTACAATTCGTGAACAACTTGCAAGAAGAAAGCAGGTAGAGGAAATAATCAAAAAGCTCAAGGAAGAAAAGGCTCAAATTAAGAAGTTGGAGGCTGTATTATGATTTTATATCACGGCAGTAATATGGTTGTTGAGCAACCGAAGCTCATTGAACAAAACAGATTTTTAGATTTTGGCTACGGCTTTTACACCACTACTAATAAAGCGCAAGCAGAAAATTTTGCTAAAAAGGTAGTAGTACGCAGAGGCGGCAAACCTATTGTAAACGTATATGAGCTTAACGAAAATGCGTATACTGACATAATGAAAATTAAGAGCTTTTCCGCCCCCGACGAGGAATGGTTAGACTTTGTTACTGCACACAGAAGCGGAACTTATGACGGCGAACGGTACGACCTGATTATCGGTGCAGTTGCAAACGACGACGTGTATAGAACACTTCAAGTCTATTCAACGGGGTTACTGACTAAAGAACAGGCACTTGAAGCTTTGAAAATAAAGAAGCTGTTTAATCAATATGTGTTTGCAACCCCCAAAGCGCTTGAACTCTTAAAATTCGTTAAGGTAATAGAGGTGTGAAAATGGACGAGAAATTCAACTCGGTATTGAGCATAGCCTTAATACCGCAGACAGTAGCATTGATAGCAGAAAATCAAGGACTTGACGACATAACCGCCTTGAATGAATTTTATCAGTCCAAGGTCTATGAATTGCTGTCAAAGGAAGAGACGAAAATGTGGCATTACAGCCCGATGACCGTCTATATGATGTGGAAACACGAAAAGGAGACGGGAGAGATAATTTTTCCGGAGGAGTAAAATATGAGTAAAGAATTACCGTTTATCGTGCTTTGCGTAGAGGAATATAAGCACCAAAAGGGAATGACGGGTAAAGAAGTTTTGGACTTATTTAATAAGTATTCCGTATGCGAGTACATTCAATCGTTCTACGAAGTGTTGCACACAACGGGAACGAGATATATCGTCAACGACATAGATTTGTATATCAAATCCCGTCAAACGGCGTAA
>JBJFAG010000314.1:0-1751 GCA_051887795.1 Candidatus Coproplasma sp.
CCATAGCTTAAGCTTTTTATCCACTCGCTCAGCGAGTGGTTATCGTTTCACAATAAAACCGCACGGAAATTGTGCTGATAAAAGCACAATCCCCGTGCGGAAAGATTTACATATTAATTTTTTACTTTCAGGTTACTGCCAGTAGCCGCAAAACCTCTTGTATTCGTCTGCGGGCAGACTGCCGCCCGTAATCTCCTTGGCCTTCTCCTCGCTTATTTGCTCGTACCAGAAGTCGTGAATCATAACGGAAAAGGATAATTTGCTGATCACCCATTCCCCGCTCACTTTGTCGTACCGCCTGAAAAAGCCATGAAAATCCCCGTAGGCATATAACTCCCCTGCTTTATTCGTAATATCGGGGTGTTTAAAAATGTAATACTCTAACTTCTTTTCGTACATTTTATTTTACCTCTCCTCAACTGCTCCCGTGAAATTTACGAGAGCCTTTATGTCTGTAATTTGTCGGCACTGTATGCAACCGACTTCCCCGTCACATAGCATTAAAAAGAAAATCAATTTACTATTTTCTATTGAACACAACGCTGTCAACGTCAAGCTTATCCAGCCTCACCACAAACCAACGCTGATAGGGTACGCACGTGTCGCAAATACCGGGCTTATCCTCCATTTCATAGGTAAGCGTCAGAACGCCGTCGCTCACTTCCGTACTTGTAAGATAATTATTTCTGTAGTTAACGGCGATATACGTGTATACCGCTAACATCTGGCTGTCGAAATCAACGCTCAGCCCGTCGGCATTTTCAATGAATATTGAATTGTATTCCTCCTGATTGTCGACGGTAAAAGTGAGGCTGACATTACCGTCCTGAAAATAATCTATGTTATTTTCGGTCTTAAAATCTCCCCTTATCCACTCCACCGCATCGTCGTACAACACGGCGTTGTATTTAACGTTTTTACCGTCTGAACACCCTGCAACCGAAAACAACACGGTCATGAATATCACACTGCAAAACAGGCAAGCGGCTAAAGTTTTAAAATAATTCCTTTTCATATTTTCCTCCGCCAGGCAGCCTACTTAGAGCTGTCGATAAAATTATACACCTTTCCGTAAGAAAATTCAATACGCTTCTCTTTGAAAAGCTCCCAACTGTTTATTATAGCCTGTGCGTTTTCATCTGCTCTACCTTTACAGAAGGAAAACGAGATCAAAAGACGATGTCCGACTTTTGTCCGCAAAAGCCTGGATTGTAAGCGCCAGATCGGATTTATCCGTACTTCGTCTTTATCATCTGTATTTAAAATGACTTCCAACGTTCTGCCATATCTTCCCGTCATCAGACTATTATTAAAATGCAATTGTTCTATAGCCGTCCAGGATATAAAGCCCTTTTGAAGAGCTTCTGTATTAATAGATATACCTTTTTCATTAATATAGACAGCATATCTATGCCCAACGTTAACATACAAAGAAACTGAACTGAAAATTAAAGGGCGCCCTAAAATAACTGCAAAGATAAAAGCAAACACTCTGAAACAAATTATTTCCTCATCGGAAGCATTTATCGGAATGAAAAAAGACAATATCGGTACCGCTATAAATACCAAGCCAAGACATAACAGAATTGTAGCACATAAAAATGATAACAATCTCCGTTGCGGAATATACAATTCTTCGTTCTCATTATCTATCCTAATCGGTAAACTACTTAACGCTTGTTATCTCCTGATTTTCTCGTCTGCTTAGCGTGATAGTCGGGTATTGATTATTAAACAAGTTATCCGTTCTG
>JBJFAG010000315.1:0-7122 GCA_051887795.1 Candidatus Coproplasma sp.
CGCCACCGCTTTCACCTGAACCGCCGCCCTGGTTGCCGCCTTCGGGGTCGATTGCCGTCGTGCCGTTACGCTTCTGCACACCTGCCAAAAGAGGAACGTTTATCTTGGTCTCCTCTGCGGTATACATAACGGCTACGTCGGTTACCTTGTTGGTTGCGTCGTAGTAGAATGCGGAAGCGTCCGTATCAAAGCTCTGATTGTAGATATTGTCGTTTGTAACAACCGCCGTTCTGTCGGTTACTTCGTAGATATAGTCGTTAGCCGTGTAATTAGTACCGCTGAACACGTTGTTATAGAGCTTAACCGCACCCGTCTTGCTGTCGCCCGTCTTAATCTCGATAGGATTTGCACAGCTTTCAAAATAACAATTTTCTATAAACGCATACGCACCTGCACGGATAGACATATTGGTACCCGTGGACATATAGTAGTAATTGTTGTACATATGCATATTGGCCTGTCTGCCCAAAGGCAAGCGGCTGGTGTCGTTGTTATAGTAGTTGTGGTGGAAGGTTACGCAAGCCGTCAGCGTGCTGTCGCTGCCGCCTACAAGCCCCGTCTTGTGGTTATTGTGGTGAACGTTGTAGGAGGTTGTAAGATAGGAGAGCTGTTTAAAGTCGGTTGCGCCGTCGCCCTCGTGCTTGTCCTGCTCTGCGGTTAAATCCCAGTAGTTGATACCCTCTTCAAAGGTGTTGTGGTGTAACCAGATATGCTTGCTGTTAAAGCCGTCGGCCGTCGTACTTGCCACGCTGCCCTCGAACGAGCAAGCATCCTCGGTGTAGTCCTCAAAGGTTAAGTTTCTGACTTCGATTGAATTGCAGTACTGCCAGGTCAGACCCCACTGGAAGAGCCTTGCATCCTCGCCTATACCCTCTAAGGTAACGTTGTTTGCATTCTTTATGGGGCAGTTGTTCCAGATAGTATCATATTCCGCAGGCACTGTGTTACCCTTGCTATCAGTATATTCCGCTGTGTATTTAGCCCTGCTGTCCAAGCCGATAAGCTCCGACCAGACGGAAGTGTTTAAGGTGTTGTAACCGCCTGCAATCAAATCTGCCTGAGTGGTATTAGAAGCAGTGGGCAACTGCTTGTCGTTAATGCCAACAACTACCTCTGCAGGCATCAGGTTACTTCCGCTGTACGTCTTGTCTGCGTTGTAGTCAATCTGATTCCACGTTGCAGCACCGATAGTGCCGAGAACCCTGATTATCACGGGATTGCTGCTGCTTGAAAGACCGCCTAAAATGCTTACTATGCCCGTATAAGTCTTACTGCCAAGCTTTGCTGTAACCGTGTTTTTGGTTTCTTCGGTAACGTAGATTATCTGTGCATTTTCCTTGGGCGTGCCGTCGTCGTTGTAGGCACCCACGCCGTCGGTGTAGTTGAAGTGTGCATAGCCCGAACGGTCGTAAGCCGTTACGCTCTTGGAGACGGCAGCCATCTTGCCTGAAGATGAGGTTATTACAAACTCGTACGTCTCCCCACCCTTAAGCCCTACTACGTCTGCACGGGCATAGCCTTCGGTCGAGGCAGAACGGATGAGCTGACTGTCAAGGGTAGTATAACTTGTTGCGCTTGCAAGCTTATACTTAACGCTTGCGCTTGCAGGGGTTGCATCCGACCACTCAAAAGCCGCACACTCGTTGCCTGCGTATGAGTAGGTTAAAATGAGATCTTCGGTTACGACTGAATTAATCGTCACGCCGAAGGGTGCGGAAGTAACGCCGCCAACGGTTGCCGTAACCGTTACCGTACCTGTTGAATTGCCTGCGGTGAGTACGCCCGACTCGTCAATGGTCGCCAAGGAAGAGCCGTCTGTTATAGTCCAAATTACGGGGTCGGTTATACTGTCGGGTGTAACCGTTGCGGTAAGCGTAATCGAACTGCCTGCCG
Organism: Candidatus Coproplasma sp.; assembly: GCA_051887795.1. Classification (GTDB taxonomy): domain Bacteria; phylum Bacillota; class Clostridia; order Christensenellales; family Borkfalkiaceae; genus Coproplasma. The sequence continues at coordinate 1,894 of JBJFAG010000315.1, forward strand.
TAACCGTGCTTTCACCATTGATTGTAACCGTAATCTGAATTACCTCCCTTTCGTAACCGCAGGTGTTACAGGTTGTATCCTGGTCGTCGTCGTAGACGTGGGCCGCCTTGTCCATTTCATAGCCGTCGCCCGCCGTACAGAGGTGCCAATGGTTGGTCTCGTCGGTGTGCCACTCACTGTCTGCGGTATGTTCGTGAACAGGGGGTTCGGGTTCAGGTTCAGGCGTTACTTCCCTTTCATAGCCGCAGGTATTACAGGTTGTATCCTGATCGTCGTCGTAGACGTGGGCTGCCTTGTCCATTTCATAGCCGTCGCCCGCCGTGCAGAGGTGCCAATGGTTGGTCTCGTCGGTTTGCCACTCACTGTCTGCGGTATGTTCGTGAACAGGGGGTTCGGGTTCAGGCTCTACAGGCGTTACCTCCCTTTCATAACCGCAGGTATTACAGGTTGTATCCTGGTCGTCGTCATAGACGTGGGCCGCCTTGTCCATTTCATAGCCGTCGCCCGCCGTGCAGAGGTGCCAATGGTTGGTCTCGTCGGTGTGCCACTCACTGTCTGCGGTGTGAGTATGTTCAGGCGGGTCTTTACTACCGTCGTCCTTAACGCTACAGGCCGAAAGCGATATACACCCCAGCGAAAACGCCGAGGCAATCGCCATGCATACGAATAATTTTTTCTTCATTTTTCCCTCCGAAAGACTGGTTAACCAGACTTCTGCAATTATCATACTTTGCGATTTTTATTATATCATCTATATATAATTTTGTAAAGGGATAGAGAAAAAAATGGATAATTACACAAATCAAAATCCCCCCTGCATTACACAAGGGGGAACAAAATTTTATTATAAATTAAACTGATTAAATCTCGATTAAGAAGCCTGCCTCTTTCAAGGCCCGACCAATCCTGTCCAACTGCTCCTCGCTATCCGCCGTGACGGTATGGTAGTGATAGCCGTCCGTAACGCTCATAAGCGGTTTGGAAGCACCCGAAGCGAGGGAGCGGTATAACTCCTCGGCATGGCGAAGAGTGGAGAGTTCAAGCTTTGCCGCAATCTTACCGTATACCCTGTGGTTTACGAAGATATCCTCTACTCTGCCCCCGTGGGAGAATATTATTTCACTCTCTGAAACAAGGTTGTCTAAAGTATGTCTGCACTTAAACACACGCTCTGCACGCGCACCGCCGTCCGTAACGTAACCGCGGTTGGTGGATATAACCGTATAGCCGTTAGCCCTTAAAATGGCAATGTCCTGCACTATAACCTGCCTTGAAACGGAAAACCTTTCGCTTAAATGGTTTGCAGTAACAGGCGTATTACTGTTGGCAATGACAGAGAGAATTTCTGCCCTTCTTTCAGCTGCTTTCATTACACGTCCTTTTCGGGGTGAAGCTCTTTTAACGATAGGTCAAGAATGGGTGCTGAGTGAGTAAGCGCACCCGAAGAAACGTAGTCAACCCCCGTACCCTTTATTCTCTCAATATTTTCCTTGGTAACGTTGCCGCTGCACTCGGTTATGGCCCTTCCGTCAATCATCTTGACTGCAACAGCCATATCCTCAACCGACATGTTGTCAAGCATGATTATGTCTGCACCTGCCTCCAACGCCTCTTTGCACATTTCAAGGTTTTCAACCTCGACCTCGATCTTCCTAACAAAGGGTGCATATGCCCTTGCCATCTCCACGGCCTTTCTTACGCCGCCAGCTGCACCTATGTGGTTATCCTTTAAAAGTACGCCGTCGGAGAGGTTGTAGCGGTGATTGCAGCCCCCGCCCACTCTTACCGCATACTTTTCAAATACACGCATATTGGGGGTGGTTTTACGGGTATCCAAAAGCTTGGTCTTACAGCCTTCCAGAAGTTTAACCACGCTCCTTGTATAAGTTGCAATACCGCTCATACGCTGCAAATAGTTTAAGGCAACCCTTTCACCGGAGAGAAGCACACGGATATCGCCCGTAATAATGGCAACCTTCTGTCCCTTTTTAACCTCATCACCGTCCTTGAAGAAGAAGTTGACTTCGGTATTCTCATCTAAAAGAGTAAACACCCTTTCGAACACGTTGAGACCGCAGATAACTCCGTCCTGCTTGCAGATGAGCTTTACCATACCCTTTTTATATTCGGGCATAACCGAACACGTGGTTACGTCCTCGTTGCCGATGTCCTCTTCAAGTGCCTGTTGAATAAGCCTGTCCATTATAAGTTTTTCGGTGAGTTCGTTCATTGTTTATTCTCCTTTTGCTTGTTGTCCTCACGGTTTGCCTTTTTAACCGCCGCACGGATTACCCTTTTGTATTTTTTAAGTGTTTTATTCAAGTCGGAAAATTTTTCCAAATTAACGGCATTGCCTGCCGAATATGCCTCGTCTAACGGTACTAAGCTATAGTTTTTAGCGATATCCTTACCCGCTCTTTTTGCAAATAAAAGACTCTCTAAAAGCGAGTTGGAGGCAAGTCTGTTTGCCCCGTGTACGCCGTTACAACACGTCTCGCCAACGGCATACAGTCTGCTTAAAGTCGTTCTTCCGTCCAAATCGCTGCGGACGCCGCCCATAAAATAGTGTATTGCAGGTGCAACGGGAACGGGCTGTGTAAACACGTCGTACCCCTCTTCTTTGCACCTTTTAACGATTGCAGGGAAGTGACTCTCAAGCTCCTCTTTTGGTATAGGGCGCATATCCAGCCAGACGTGCTTGGTGCCGTCCTCCCCCATCTTTTTTAAGATTGCAGCAGTGACTATATCCCTGGGTTTAAGCTCGTCGGTGAAACGATTGAAATTCTTATCCAGAAGGTGAGCGCCCTCGCCCCTTACCGATTCGGAGATTAAAAACCTTCTGCCCCTCTTTTTGGAGTAGAGCGAGGTGGGGTGAACCTGAATGTAATTAATATGGTCGACTGCAACGCCGTGATTTAAACAAATTGCAAGCGCATCGCCCGTTAACACGGAGAAGTTTGTGGTGTTGCCGAACGCACCGCCTAAACCGCCCGTTGCAAGCACGGTGTAGTCCGAATAGATTATATACGGCTTTTTGGCCTTTCTGTCATAGGCGACAATACCCACGCACTCGCTGCCGTTTTCAATAATGTCTACCAATACGGTGTTATAGAGAAACTGCACGTTTTTAAGCGATAACGCCTTATTCATCAGGCATGTGGTTATCTCCTGCCCGGTCGTATCCTCGTGGAAACAAATCCTGGGCGAGGTGTGACCGCCCTCCCTGGTATATGCCAGAGAGCCGTCCTCGTTCCTGTTGAACGCAACGCCTATACCGATAAGGTCGTCGATAATCTCCTGTGAGGAACGTATCATGCACTCCACCGCCGCAGGATTATTTTCATAATGGCCTGCACGCATTGTATCGTGATAGTACTCCTCGTAGTCGTCATCGCTGCGCAACCTGCATATGCCGCCCTGAGCTAAATAGCTGTCGCTCTGCTTGGGGGATTTTTTGCAGATTACTAAAACGGACTTGTCCTGCGGGAGGTTGATTGCACAGTTTAACCCCGCAACACCGGTACCGACTATTATTACATCGTATTTTGACTTAATCTCTGCCATATAATGCCTTTATGGTTTGGTTAGATTTTATAAAAGTATACACAAAAACTTTACACCTGTCAAGACAAATGTAAAGATTTGTTGATTAATTGTAAAATGTGCGTAACTTCAATTAAATGTTAATAACGCTAAATCGACGTAGCCATACGACAATTTACGATACTTTTCAAGGTTATAGCCGCCTGACGTCAATAATAAAATATTTGTATAAAAAGGAGATCAATACAATGAAAATCAGCAGTTTATTCGGTAAAAAAATTGAAAGCGCAGACAAAAACAAGCACGGCGTGATTATGGCAATCAGCTGTGCTAAAAACACGATTGAGGGCTATATATGCTTTGACGAAAACGAAAAAGAGTTCTTTGCTTCGGCTTACGGAGCCAAGGTTTTAAAGGATAAAGTGACGTTCAAGTGGATAAGCAGGGAAGAGAGTACGTCCTCCCGCTTACGGCTTGGGGTACCCGCCTTTTCTTCTGAGGGGAAATATTTGGGGAAAGTTGCCGATTATTCAGCGGTTAGCGGCAGAATTTGCAGCGTTTTTATAGGCAATAAAAAGTTCAGCGCAGAAAACCTGAGCATCTCCGATGCGGTTATTGTTAAGCCCTCCCTGCAAAAGACCCAGGCGGAGATTGCGGCAAAGGATATGTTCATCGGTGCGCTCTGCAACAATTAGGCGGCACATATATGCCGTCTAACGCTATAAATCGTACTTGGCCATAAGCTTCAACAAAGTGTTAAAGGTTTCGTTAAGGTTCTCCCCCTCCTGGGCGGTAAGCGTGCCTTTTACCTTCAAAATGGTTAAAGCCGTTTTAATCTTTTCCAGCTCCTGCCTGTCCCCCCTGCCTAAATTTTTGACAAGCAGTTTATCGGTTATGGACAGGGCATGGTCAAGTCTTACGCCTGACTGCACCGCGGGGATACTTTCAGGCGGTCTTTCGGGCATAGCGCTTCGGGGCGTTGACTGAATACTAACCCCTCCCGTCTCATAGGTCATCTTCTCTCTGGGTTTGAAAAGTCTTAGTATTCCATATATAACCACCCCGACGCATCGGAAAATTGCGGCAACCGCAACCGATTGGGTAAGCGTATACCTGGTTAAAAAGACAACAAGCGTTATTGCGGCAAACATATCCACAAGGTATATATAGGGACGTTTTCTTAGGCCCCTCACACGCTGGGAGAAGGCGCAAGCGGCAATCGCCACTAAGGATACAAACGCAAACGCACCCATATCAATCAAAAACAGCAGTGTGAAATCCACCTTTGCAAACTCTTCAAAAACTCTGTCAAAAAATAATACAATATCCATACGGATAAATTATAACCGCCCTGCTTTGCGACAGGGCGATTATTTTAAAAGTATTTAGCGAATTATGAATTATATACCCAAGTCAATCTGCCTGCACGCACGAATGTTGACTATGGTTGCAGTCACGTCGCTCTCTGCAAGCGAGTATACCTTACATACCACCTTTTTATACAGAGCGAGCTGGGGGGTGTACTTTTGCCTTATGCTTTCAGCCGTTTTTGCGGTGTACTTATAGTCAATTATATGAGCTTTAACCGCTCTTCCGTCTACCCTTTCTACACACAATAAATCAATTGCACCCTGCACTATAACGTTGTTACCGTCGTCAGGTGCGGTTGACTTATCAGGGCAGTCG
>JBJFAG010000316.1:0-1744 GCA_051887795.1 Candidatus Coproplasma sp.
GCTGACTGGTTCCACTTCACGGGTATTACTCCCGCAGTTTCCGACGACGCAGCAGTTTTAACCGAAGCTGCTTTGAAGGCTGCTAAAAAGCACGGCGTTACCGTTTCCGTTGACCTTAACTTCCGTAAGAAGCTCTGGTCTTCCGAAAAGGCTCAGAGAGTTATGAAGCCCTTGATGCAGTACGTTGACGTATGTATCGGTAACGAAGAGGACGCAGCTCTCGTTCTCGGCTACAAGCCCGGCGCAACCGACGTTACCAAGGGTGACCTTGAGCTTGCAGGTTACAAGGATATCTTCGAAAGAATGTGCAAAGACCTTGGCTTCAAGTATGCAATCTCTTCACTCCGCGTTTCTCACTCCGCATCCGATAACGGCTGGTCGGCTTGCATCTATGAAGCAGCTTCCGGTGAGTTCTATCACTCCAGAGAATACAGAATTTCTCCCATCGTTGACCGTGTGGGCGGCGGCGACAGCTTTGCCGGCGGTACCATCTGCGGCTTCCTCGACGGTAAGAACTTCAAGGACGCTCTTGAGTTCGGCGTTGCAGCTTCTGCATTGAAGCACACCATCCCCGGCGACTTCAACCTCGTAAGCAGGAAGGAAGTAGAGGCTTTGGCTGGTGGCGACGGTTCCGGTCGTGTTCAGAGATAATTAATTATATTGTTACGTACGCACGCACATATGCGTGCGTACGTAGACAACTCTTTGTAAATATGCGTCGCAATAGTTCGTTGCCTTTGCGTTTTGCCTCGGTCATTTAGTTTAAGTAAACTCCCGTCGGCAAAGCCGCAGGCGCCTGCTCTTGCTCGCATCTTTCCAAAGATACATACCCTAAATAAGGTAAAGATAAGGTGAAAAAATATTTAAAAACTTTTCACCGCACTAAACATTTAAATTCAAGGAAACAAAATGAAGGTAGCTTTCAGAACGCACGACTTAGGCGTTAAAGGTATTGATGCCGAAGTTGAAAAACTAAAGGCCTGCGGTATAGATACCGTTCAGCTGGTGGTGTACAAGTTTGTTGACGAAGTGCCCTACAAGCCCGGTGCAATCAATGAAGAAAACGCAAAAATCATCGGCGACGCATTGAGGGCGGCGGGGATAGGTGTTGGGCTTATCGGCGCCTATTTCAACCCCGTACACTCCAACAAGCAAAAGGTGGCCGATTGCAAGCAGATATTCAAAGATTATCTGACCTATTCCGCAACGCTCGGCTGTCCTGTTGTAGGCAGCGAAACGGGTTCGTTCAACGACGATAAATGGACGTACAATCCGCTTAACCGTACCGAGGAGGCCTTAAACACCGTAATCGAAACGTTTACGGAGCTGGCCGACTACGCCGCAAGCGTAGGCGCTTCCATTGCCATGGAGGGCGCTGCGGGCCACGTCTGCTGGAAGCCTTCCGTATTGAAAAAGGCGGTTGACGCTATCAACCGTAAAAACGTGAAAATCACGTTCGACCTATATAACTATCTCGATTCAACCAACTATGAAAATTATATGGATATCTTGGACGAAGGGTTAAAGCTCTTTGCAGGCAATATCTTAGTATTCCATATGAAGGACTTTACGGTTGAGGACGGAAAGGTTAAACAAGTTCCTCCCGGAAAGGGCAGGTTTGACTACCCCGCAATCCTCAAAAAGATAAAGGCGTACGACAAGGACGCAATCTTAGTTTTAGAGGGTACTACGGGAGAGGACATCATCCCTTGCACACAGTTCGTATCAAGGACGTGGGAAGAAG
>JBJFAG010000317.1:0-1733 GCA_051887795.1 Candidatus Coproplasma sp.
CAGCTTAAATAGGCCATAAGTCCGCCTATAAGCGCACTAGGTACCGCATCGATCAGCGAACCGCCGTAGAACACCGTGAAGGCGCCTGCGCCTATACCTGCTGAAATTGCGGTTATTATCTTACTTTGATTGTGACTGAAACGCAGCTTATCTACCAGCTCGGTTGCCTCGTCAACGGGATATTTTTTTGCACATATATCCCTTGATATCTGGTTGTAAGCTTCCATCTTGGCAAAGTTGTTGGATATGGAGTATACCCTCTTTAACTGGGAGACCTGGCTTCCGTCGGCTATCCTTACTCCTGCGATTATCATCGAGGGAAAGGTCGAAACGCTGACTGCGGCGGCGCCGTATGCCTTGCAGATATATTCAACGGCAAGCTCCACCCTGCCCACGGGGCAACCGCAGGACAACAGCCCGCAGCCCACCTCTATCGCCACGGCGAGGACTTTGTCGAAATAGGTTCGCTCACTCTCCGAATTAGCACTATTAAATTCAACAACGCTCACATCATTTTCCATACCAGATTAATTATACAATAAAAAAAATTTATGTCAACGAATAAAACCCCACTTACAGTGGGGTTTGCTAAATTATTTTACTTTAACGTCATTCCGCCTTTTTATCAGGCTTGTAGAGCTTGCGCAACACAAACCAACCTGCAATTAAAATCTGCATGCCGCCCGCAACCAAATAGAAAGGCCATACAGGTATTTGCGTAAATAACTTAAGGCAGACGTGAACAATCAGAATAATCGACCACAGCACTAACGACGCCGCAATCGCCATGGTTATCCGCCTATACCACATAACCGAAAATACGGTGAATACTATCGACGCCACGAAGGGTGCGCAGATGTATGCCAGATAGGCATAGTTTCTGAGGGGTACAATGTAGAAAAATATCATGAATACCGCCGTAGCAATAACGCCCACAAGGCCGATAGAAAGCAGGGTTATGAGTACGTGCTTTTTCTTGAGGTTGAGCTTGGGCTTTAACCGTTTGCCAGGCCTTGACCTGACGAGGTCGTCAAGCGATATGTGGTAAATTTCAGCAAGCTTTATAAGTACCCTTAAGTCGGGAATAGACTCTCCCCTCTCCCACTTGGATACCGCCTTATCCGAATAATTGAGCATTTCTGCAAGCTGAAGTTGGGTTAGCCCTGCCTCCTGTCTCAGGTGGGTTAAATTAGCAGCAATGACTTCCTTTAAGTCCTCTGACTGTACTTTCTCTTCATCCATACCCGAATTTTAACATATAGTACGCGAAAAAGCAAGCATTTTAACCAACTCTACTGCCAGTAGAGTGTACTATTCTGACGGTAGAGTTACAAAAACCAAAATTCTACCAGTTTTTAAAAGAGTAGATTAAATGTGCAGTGTTTTAAGTTGTAAAATAGTTTAACAAAGTCTATAATTATTATTAGCTTAATTAACCGAAGCTTTTGCGGGAATACGGCATAAACGGTTAACCCGGCAATTGCGGTATTTGCACATGTGGCGGATTTTATCTAGCCGTTGCGGTAATTGCCACACTGTAGCGGATTTTGTCCAGTCGTTGCGGTAATTGCACATGTGGCGGATTTAATCAGTCGTTGCGGTATTTGCCACACTATAGCGGATTTAATCCAACCGTTGCGGTATTTGCACATGTGGCAGATTATATACAGTCGTTGCGGTATTTGCACATGTGGCAGATTATATACAGTCGTTGCGGTATTTGCACATGTGGC
>JBJFAG010000318.1:0-7058 GCA_051887795.1 Candidatus Coproplasma sp.
GCATAAGGTCGGGCGTGAACTGTATACGGGAGAAGGGCAGCTCCAACGTCCTGCCCAACGAACGTACCAGACGGGTTTTACCTACTCCGGGTACGCCCTCTAAAAGTACGTTACCGCCTGCAACTATCGCAATAAGTACGTTGTCGATTATTTCCTGCTGACCTACCACGTCCTTTGCAAGTTCGGCTTTAACCTTGGCTATTGCCGTTGAAAACGCCTTTACCTTCTCAATGTTTGCAGAAATGTCTTCATTAACCGTTATCTCTTCAGCCATTATATTTTCCGTTCCTTTTATGATTTTTGATTGTATATTCAGACGGCTGTATACCGCCTTGTTATTTTATTCTTCCCCGTTGCCTTCCAGCCTGTCGAGGTACTGCTGTATGTATTTGGATAATTCACCCATAACGTACTTTGCCTCCTCCTTCTGCTCTGCCGTTGCGTCGGGATTGTTGGCAATGGATTCGTAGTAGGCCAGGCGCTCGTTTATCTTGTTGCGGTAGCGGGACAGAAGCGTGCCGTACTCCACGAACTCGCCGGAGTCGGGGTCGTAGACTAAGTCGTTGCTGCCCAGGTTTATTCCGCCGTCGCCGCCTCCGCCGCTGTTACCACCGCCGCCGGAGGTCGTGTCGTTTTCGATTACTTCGGGTACGACGATTGAGTTCGAACCTATTTCACTGGCCTTAAGCCCCAATATTTCAGCCGTACGGTTGCGGATAAATTCATCCATAAGACACCTGTAGGTCTGCGTTGAAAGCGCATCCTCAACGTCGGGAGATATAAATTCAGTGCATTTTTGTACTATTCTGTCGAGGTAGTCGTCCGCACCGAAATTGGAGTTTATCGTCAATACGTCCTCCGCAAAGGCGGAAACAGAGGTTAAAAGCAAATCGTCCTCACCGCCGAATACTACCTTTTCTATCTCCTCGCTGAAGGCGTCTGAATAGGCCTCGACGCGCTCAACCATCTCGTCTTTAGTGAAAATCTGTTTGGTATCGGAACCCTCTGTCTTATGATAGAAAGTATCCTCTACGCCCGCTATCCATTCTTTTAAGTTGTAGACGATAAAATCGTACGAAACCTCGTCCTGCTTTTCAACCGCCTCCAACGTCTTGATAGTAACCGTACTCGTGGTCTTGTAATGGGCCACCGCCTGGGCTACGGATATGGCGAAGGACTTGGTGTACTCGTTTCCCTTTAAGGTATTGTACAGGGGATAATAGCTGTTGGTAGCCGCTATTATCGTGTCGATATTCTTTATCGTACTGATTGCAGTACTCTTCATCTTGCTCAAAAGCTCCGTCTCTTCCAGCGTGGAAAGCATGTCCGAAAGCTCGTCTGTAGCGGCAACCTTTAATTCGGTGGAGAGCCTTGATGAGTTTACGTCCTCTATCAGGTTGTTGATTGCCTTACGCTGGGTATCGGTAAGCGTAAATGCAGGCAGTACAACAGTTGACTTACGGGCGGGTATCGCTATGCTTACACAGGCGACGGCTACCGCCATAACGGGTATGAATATCAGCTTTAATAACCCCTTGATATCGGGGCGGGCTTTTGCGGCAACCGCCAGAGCCTCGTTAGTCTGCTCCCTCTGCAGGGTAACCATTGCGCCCTCTGCACCCGCATACTCCACCATGGTCTGCACCTTCTGATTGAGGGAGTACTGCTTGTCTAACTTTTTTGCAAGCTTTTTATCGTTGGGGCGGAGCAGGAAGTAAAAGGCTGCCGCACTGCAACCTGCAACGGCTGCGCCGATCAACACGTAATAAACCCACAGCAATTCGATTTCGGTGAGCTTGAACGCCAGAAGAAGCGCGCAAGCGACAATTACCCCGCAGAATACGCCCAGGGCAACGGCACTTATCACCGCCAAGGTTTTATATTTATTTTTAACAATTTTAAAATTGTCGGTCATTTTTACCACCTGCCCGTCTGTCGGGATTATGTATAAACGTATAAAAATCTTTAAAAAAGTGCATAAAGATACCAATACAACTTTATTCTATCATAGAATTTTTAATTATGCAAACAATATGCCTTGCCCTTAAACAATTTATAATATTGTAAAAATTTATAAAAAAATAAGCAGGGGTTATACAAAGATTAAATCCGCGCCCCGAGTGATTAAACTCAATGCCGTCCGTTGCTTAACGGAAAAAAATTATACAAAGAAAGCAGTCGGCGAAAATCGCCGACTGCTGAAAATTTTAATTTATCCTTTAGGATACGGGGGTGAGCTTGATTGCGTAGAGCGAGTTCTCGCCGCCGCCCTTTGCTATCTTGTGAGTACCTGCCTCCAGGGTAACGGTATATACGTAATATGCGCCCTGTGCGGTAACGGTCTGAGCCGTATCGTCGACTTTTACAGTGTTGCTGTTGAGAAGGTATAACGTCATAGTCATCGTCTCGGAAGTGGTAAAGGTAACCGTACCGCTTGAGTCGAGCTTCAACGCACCGTTCTTGGGGATATCTATACCGTCAACCGTGATTGCGTCGTGGGACTTAGCCGAACCCGTAACGGTGAAGCTGCTGTTCGTATCACTCTTGGGAATGAATACGATTTCACCCTCTATAGGGGTTGCAGAGCCGCCACTCTCGCCGCCGCTCTCACCGCCGCTCTCACTGCCTGATTCACCGCCCGAAGAGCTGCCGCCGCCTGAAGATACGGTTACACCGCCAATCTTTACGACTGTGCCTGAATAATTGACAACCGCCGTCTTGAGTGCGGATATGATCTCGTAATTATCGTCCTCGGTTTCGTTGTCGAACTCCCACTTGAAGTCGCCGCCGTCAATTCTGCCCGCATACCTTTCAACGTTTAACTTTGCCTGTGCGGCTGTATCGGGCGTGTAGCTGTAGAAGTCGGAAGCCGTATCGAAGTTGCTGTACGTCGTGCCGCCTGCAACCGTAGTTACAGTTGAAGGCACCTGTTCGTCACGGCTGGAAGCCTCGTAGCAGTCGGAGTCGTTGGGATTACTATTGTAACCGCCGTCCTGGTAGGTCTTGAGTGCAAGCGTACCGCCGTTATTCGTATCATATACGTTGCCGAACGACTTGATTATACCGCCGTTTTCACCCGAGAACGTACCCTCGCCCTGAGCGTCGGTACCCTGTTTTGAGGACATCATAGGTACCAAAGTAGCGGTCGAACGGAAGTAGTTGTTCTCTACAAATACGCTCGAACCCGTGGTTGAACCTACGCAGTACTTGGCGTTGCCGTCGTAGTAGTTATTGTAGATATGTACGGCGCTTGCGTTACGCACTCTGGCGTGACGTGAGTCGGAATGGTCGAACCAGTTGTGGTGGTAGGTCATATAGTTACTTGCGTTCGTACCCGAACCTGCGGAGGCGTCTAACAAGCAACACTTTCCGCTATCCCAGAAGTGGTTGTAGGATACGGTGCAATACTGCGACTTTTTAATGTCGACGGAGCCGTCGCCCTTCGCCTGGTCGGAATCGCCGCCTGCACCGCCATAGAATATGTCGAGGTTATGAATCCATAAGTAGGTATTGTCCGTATCAACCGAAATACCGTCGTCCATGAAATTCATAATACCGAAATTTCTGACTTCCACTTCACTGCAGCCGCGAATGAGCATACCCCAGCCCTTAATGGTTGCGTCGTTGCCGATACCTTCAATGGTTACGTTGGAGGTGGTTTTAACCTGTAACCCTTCTGCCGAACTTGAAATGTGGTCGAGGTCGGCACGGTTAACCGTTCCTATAATTCTGAAGCAGAGAGGGGTGGTATCGTCGTCTCCAGCCGATTGACGAGCGTCTAATATCGTCTGGAAGCCCGTATATTCAGCAGACTTTCCGCCCTTTGTAACCGTACAGGTAACCGTCTTGGCGGTATCTGCAGTTATGTAAATAACCTTTGCGCCTGCCTTTAAGGTACCGTCAAGGTTGTACGCACCGGGAACTTTGCTATTGACGAATGCGTAGCCGCTTCTGTCATGTGCCTTTACGGTTATGTTGTTGGCAATCGCTTCAAGATTGGTTGCCTCTACGTCGTCTACCGTAGGCACGATCTTCATCGAATAGGTGCCTTCCTTTAACCCAACCATATCTGCCCTGAAATAGTCGGGGTACTGCCTTACAAGCTCGTCGTCAAGCTTGGTCCATTCCGAGCCGTTGTCTGCCTTATAGTATACGTTGAACCATATGCCCTCCGTCTCGGCTACCGTCCATTCCACGTATGCCGTTTCAAGCTCGTCCTGCGAGTAATTGGAGAGTACGGGGGTGGTTGCAGTCACTGCGGGGCCCTCAACCGTAAGGGTATACGTGGCGGTCTTTGCTCCGTCCTCGGTGGTTACGGTTATAACCGCCGTACCGCTCTTTTTATGTGCGGTGACTAAACCGTTCTGGTCAACAGAGGCAACCGTGATATTGTTTGAAGTCCAGGTAACGTTCTTATTGGTTGCGTTTGCAGGTGTAAATACGGGGGTGAGCTGAATTGTCTGCTCTTCCGTTTCGGTGTTTACGGTACCCGTGGTATTTGCAAACGCCACGCCCTGTACCTTGACTATTTCTGCAAGCACTTCGACAGTATACGTTGCGGTATATCCGCCGTCCGCCGTGGTTACGGTTATCGTTGCGGTACCGATTGAAATACCCTTGACTACACCGTTTTCAACGGTTGCAACTGCGCTGTCGCTCGAAGCCCAGCTAACCGACTGATTGGTTGCGTTTGCAGGTCTGATTACAGGGGTTAAGGTTACTGTATCGTTAACGCCTATCATTGTTCCCGTAGCTGCAAAGCTTACGCCCGTAACCGCTACGGGGGTCTCGTCGGCCGTATCGCCGACTACTTCTATTTTAAGCTGGGTAATTTCACAGCCCGTATTGCCTGAACTCCTCGTAAATGCAAGTACGATTTCGCCTTCGGTAGTTACCGTAAGTTCGAAGCTGAACGACGCCTCGCCGCCTTCCTGCGTGAAGTTGATGGGTTCGGGCAGACCGCTTACCGCACCCGTAGAACCCTCCTTTAAGGATACGCCGAGGTTTGTATACTTGCCTGCATCCGTCTTGTTGGAGGTTACCGCCTTACCCGTAACCTTTATAACCTTATCCTTCTGCAGCTTCAGATTGGCGTACAGATAGTCGCCCGAAGCCACCTTGAAACAGTTTGTCTTATAACCGCTGTCCGTACTTGCAGGATTAATAGATGAGGTGAATATATCCGCATCTGCCGTAAACGTCAGGGTATGTACGCCCGTCGTATAGTCGCCTGCAGGGGGCGTTTCGGGTTCTTCAACCGTCCTTTCGTATCCGCAGGTGTTGCAGGTAGTATCCTGATCGTCGTCGTAAACGTGGGCGCCCTCGTCGAGCTTTGCCCCGTCGCCCGAAGTACACTCGTGCCAGTGGTTGTCCTCATCGGTATGCCAGGTTGTATCCGCAGTGTGGGTATGTTCAGTGGGCGTTTCGGGTTCTTCAACCGTCCTCTCATATCCGCACGTATTGCAGGTTGTATCCTGATCGTCGTCGTAAACGTGGGCGCCCTCGTCGAGCTTTGCCCCGTCGCCTGAAGTACATTCGTGCCAATGCGCGTCGGCATCGGTATGCCATTGGCTGTCTGCGGTATGCTCATGCTCTGCAGGCTTATTACAGCCCGCAAATGCCAGAGCGCCAACAGAGGCACATGCCATTACCGCTGTAACTATGCGCTTAATTAGTTTTTTGTTCATTTTTCTCTCCTTATCAAAAAATACTTTTACAGTTTAATATTAAACCTGCATATACCAAAAGTCAAGGCGTTTTGAAAAAATGTAACAAAAAAAGAAAGGCTATAACACCTTTCTTCCGTATACGTATATTAACTTTTACAGGGCAACCTGCCGATATCGGATATTACTCTACTACGTCGCCTATTTCGGGGGCGGTAATTCTGCCCGAATATGGCTTTTTAACGCTGTCTATCCTCGTGGTTATATCGGCCTGAACCTCGCTCCTTTCAAACGCCAGGTCGCAACCCGTCATTGAGCAGTTGATAAGGCGTAAATTTTTGCAGTAGCACAGCGGTTGGGTGCCTGATATCTCACAGTTTTCAAAGACTAAACCGTCCGAATACCACCCGAGATACTCGCCTATTACCTTGCAGTTTTTTATGCGTAACCCCTTGGCGTGCCAGAAGGCGTCCTTGGTTGTCAGAATACAGTTCTCGATAGTCCCGCCTGCCACGTACTGGAAGGAATATTTGCCGTTGAAATTTACGTTTTTCAGAGATATATTCCCCGACTTGAGCAGAAAGTATTCGCTTGTAACGTTACAGTGTTCAAGGCTGATATTATGGGTAAACCAACCAAATTCGGGGGATACTATGTTGCAGTTAACCAGCTTGACGCCGTTGCACTCCCTCACCGCCTTGATCCCGCCGAGTGAGGTGTTTTCAATGGTGACGCCGTTTGAGTACCACAGCGCCGCCCTACAGTTTTCCGTCATGTTGCAGCACGTTATTTTAAGCCCGTCGACGTGCCACATGGGATAGCGCAGGTTGAAATAGCAGTTTACTGCCGTAATATTTTTACATTCCTTTATAGCGCTTTCACCGTCCGCCTTTCCGTCAAAGGCAACGTTGATTATAGTTAAATTTTCGCTTGCGTACAATGCCCGCTCTTCATCAAAAGAAGTATCTTTAATAATCTTATCCATAGGTTACGGATATTATAATACTTTCGGCAATAAAATGCAAATAACTAATGCCTATTTTCAATATTGGATATGACCAAGGCGGTGGCAAAGATAAACGCCCCGCACGGGTACGTGCGGGGCGAAAATTTTTACATTATTCGGGGTTGTACCTTTGGAAAGATGCGAGTTCGTCGCCACAAACTACGCTTTAAGCCATTTGAGCAAACTCAAACGGCAACTTCGCTCCGTTGCGTCTCCTCTTCCCACAAAATCTTTGCAAGCAAATCTTTTGCGGGAACCCTGATTTGACGAACTATTGCGACGCATATACTACTTACCTTATTCGGGGTTGTAGTTCGTTCAAGAAGCGAGAAAGACAAGGAAGGCGAGGCTTTTCGACGGGGAGTTTACTAAAACGTAAATGACCC
>JBJFAG010000319.1:0-1726 GCA_051887795.1 Candidatus Coproplasma sp.
CCGTTACCTATTATAAAGGTTTTATATTCCTGCTCTTTGCAAACATTGTATGCTTCTACGGCCTGGCAGATATTATGCGGAAAGAAGCTTAAGTCAGCTTTGCCACCGAGTTTATATGTTGTGTTGTCTGCGAATGTAAAACCGTTTGTAGGTTTTACGTTTAACGAGGCGCTAAGGCCTCCCTTATATAATAACATTTTCAAAGCTTTTTTTCAACTAACGCAGGGTAGTTTTTGAATTTTATTTGCCGTATTATTATAGCACACGGCATAATATATAATATTTGATTTTTACCCTTTTAATTCATAAGAGGGATATTCTTAACTAAGAATACCCCTCTCCCCGCATAAAGCGGTTTTATAAATAAAGCGGTTAACCGCTTGTAAAGTTATGTTGCGCAAAGTTTTGCGTTTTATTCCTGAAAATCGTCGTTTAATTAAATGCTATATAATTTTATTGATCCGCATGCCTGATGATTTAAGACTACATTATGATAATAATAATCATAAGAAAAACCACATTGAAGATAATTCAAACGGGAATAATGGTACATAGACATAAAAAAGAGTTGCAGTTCCGTCCTTTCGACTGACAGTATTATTTCTAATACCCGCTCCTTAATCGAAGCCTGCCTCAAAAATGAGGTCATCTGCAACTCTTATGTTTATTTTATTATTATTATTTTTAAAGTCAAGCAAATTTTACTTACTAATAAAAATTGAAAATGCTTTAAATAAAATTTTTAAACTTGTAAATAATTTCAAAATAATACTTGGCTTTTCATATTAAAAACAGCGTAACTTAAATGAAAAGCTACGCTGTAAGTTCATGTTAATTTTTACCTTATAATTAGTCGTCTTCCTCTTCTTCGGGAAGGTCAACGTTGTGGTAGACGTTTTGTACGTCGTCAAGCTCGTCAAGCTTATCGAGCATCTTCATAAAGGTTGCAAGTTTGTCTTCAGGAAGAGTAATGGTATTTTGAGGAACCATTTTTACTTCAGCTTCAAGGAAGCTTACGCCCTTATCCTCGAAATACTTACGAACAGTTGAGAAGCTTTCGGGAGTTGTGTATACCTCGTATACGTCCTCTTCTACGGAATAGTCCTCAGCTTCAGCTTCAAGGCAGTACTCCATCATGGTGTCCTCGTCAAGCTTAACCGTCTTTTCGATTACGATTACGCCCTTATTATCGAACTGGTAGCTTACGCAGCCGGGCTTACCCATCTGACCGCCGCAGCGCGACATTGTTGCACTTATGTCTCCGCTCGTCCTGTTTACGTTGTCGGTAAGCGTTTTAATGATTACGGCAGAACCGCATACGCCGTAACCTTCGTACGTCAGCTCCTTGTAGTCCTTACCGGAAAGCTCGCCTGCAGCCTTTGCAATAGACCTTTTAATGTTGTCGTTAGGCATATTTGCAGCCTTAGCCTTTGCGATAACGTCGGCAAGCTTGCTGTTGGTTTCGGGGTTAGGGTTAATCTTTGCAGCAACTGCAAGCTCCCTACCGATCTTGGTGAACATTGCGCCTCTTGCAGCGTCCGTCTTACCTTTTTTAGCCTGTATATTATGCCATTTTGAATGTCCTGACATATCTTATTATCTCCTTTGATTATTTTTGAGGGCATACATTGCTATTGCTGCGGAAATTGCAGCATTTAAACTTTCGCAACTCTCCCTCATTGGAATTTTTACAGTATTGTCTGACCTTGCGACGACCTCGTCGGAG
>JBJFAG010000320.1:0-4677 GCA_051887795.1 Candidatus Coproplasma sp.
TCGTCACGCACTAAGCCGTGAATTAAAACGTAGTGGAAAGGCACTTTGCGCATATGCTCTAAGCCGGAGAACATCATTCTCGCAACCCAGAAGAAGATTATATCGTAACCCGTAACCAACACGTCGGTGGGGTAGAAATATTCAAGGTCGGAGGTGTCGTCGGGATAGCCTAACGTTGAGAAGGGCCATAACGCCGAGGAGAACCAGGTGTCTAAAACGTCCTCGTCCTGATGGATATTCCTGCTTCCGCACTCAGGGCAGCAATCGGGGTCTTCTTTTGCGCAGATCACCCTGCCGCAGTCGGGGCAGTACCAGATGGGAATTCTGTGACCCCACCAAAGCTGACGGGAGATACACCAGTCCTTGACGTTCTCCATCCAGTTATAGTAGGTCTTGGCAAATCTCTCGGGCACGAAGGTAGTCTTTTTGTCGGTTACCGCATTGATTGCAGGGCGTGCGAGGGGTTCCATTTTAACGAACCACTGCTTGGAAATTCTCGGTTCAACCGAGGTGTGGCACCTGTAGCAGTGACCTACGTTATGGGCGTGGGGCTCGATTTTAACAAGGTTGCCCAACGTCCTTAACTCCTCGACTACCGCCTTCCTGCACTCGTAACGGTCCATGCCCTCGTACTTGCCTGCGTTACTGTTCATAGTGCCGTCCTCGTTCATAACGATAACGCTCTCCAAGTTGTGCCTCAAGCCTACCTCGAAGTCGTTGGGGTCGTGGGCGGGGGTAATCTTAACGCAACCCGTACCAAAGGTCATGTCTGCGTGTTCGTCCGCAACGACGGGAATGGGTTTGTTTATTATGGGCAGAATGACGTTCTTACCGATATACTTTTTATAACGGGGGTCGTCGGGGTTGACTGCAACGGCCGTGTCGCCGAACATCGTCTCGGGACGGGTGGTTGCAACTATTAACCCCTCTTCGTCAGAGCCCTCGATAAAGTATTTTAAGTGCCAGAAGTTAGACGCCTCTTCGGAGTACTCAACCTCGGCGTCCGAGAGAGCAGTCTTACAGCAGGGGCACCAGTTTATTATACGCGAACCCCTGTAGATAAGTCCCTTATTGTAGAGGTTGACGAAAACTTCCCTGACCGCCTTGGAGCATTTTTCGTCCATGGTAAAGGCAAGGCGGGACCAATCGCAGGATGAGCCCATCTTCTTCAGCTGGCTGATAATCCTGTCGCCATACTTCTCCTTCCAGGCCCATGCCCTTTCCAAAAAGCCTTCTCTGCCCAGCTCTTCCTTGGTTAGGCCCTCCTCTTTCATCTGCTCGACAATTTTAACCTCGGTTGCAATTGCGGCGTGGTCGGTGCCGGGCAGCCAGAGTGCGCAATAGCCCTGCATACGCTTAAACCTTATGATAGCGTCCTGCATGGTTTCGTCCACGGCGTGGCCCATGTGAAGCTGACCCGTTACGTTGGGGGGCGGCATCATTATAGTAAAGGGTACCTTGTCGGGGTCCCTCTCGGCACGGAAGTAGCCGTTGTCTTCCCAGTCCTTATACAGTCTGTCTTCGAAGTCTTTGGGGTTGTAAGTCTTTTCCATATTATATCCTCTGCTAAAAATGCGTTATCTTCTGTCTCAATTACCGCTTAAAAATTCATTTTCGGTATAGTACGCTATTATACAAGATTAATTATAAATCAAATTTGCTCACAATGTCAAACGACTGGAATACAGCATACAATGTATTATCAAATTTTTTTGTGAGGAAAATCCATTGATAAAGAGATTTACAGCATTTTTATTTGCCGTTATATCTTCAATAATCCTACCCCTTTCCATTGCGGGTTGCAAGGGGGAAGATAAGGTTATTAAGATTAACGAGGTTACCCATTCGGTGTTCTACACCCCCCTATACTTAGCTGACGCCTTGGGCTATTTTGCAGACGAGGGCTACACTATAGAGCTTACCAACGGCGGCGGAGCCGACTCCACCATGGCGGCACTTTTATCAGGGGCTGCCGATATCGCCTTCTGCGGACCCGAAGCGGCGTTGTACGTTCTGGCGGGCGGCTCTTCCGACAGCCCGAAGGTGTTCGGACAGTTGACAAAGCGTGACGGAAGCTTTTTAGTGGGTAGATATGAAGAACCCGATTTTAAGTGGACCGACCTTGAAGGCAAAGAGATACTTGCAGGGCGAAAGGGCGGCGTGCCTGCCATGACTTTCGAATACACCCTGAAGCTGAACAAGGTTACCGCCGACTTAAACTACGACGTGGCGTTTAACTTGATGACCTCTGCATTCGAAAGCGGGGTTGCAGACTACTGCACTATGTTTGAACCGGGCGCAAGCCAGTACCAGGCGGCGGGCAAGGGCTATATTGTGGCGTCCGTAGGCGAGGCCTCGGGCGAGGTACCCTATACCTGTTTTTCCGCAAAGCAGAGCTTTATAGACAAAAATCCCGCAAAGATCGACGCCATACTCCGTTCGGTTACTAAGGCTATTAAATACGTAAACGAAAACTCTGCCTCCCTCGTTGCCCAAAAGATTGCCAAGTACTTTGACGGGACTACCGTATCTGCATTGACGGCTTCAATCGAAAACTACAAGGCAATCGACGCATGGGTAACCGATATGGCGATGAAGGAGAGCGCACTCGACAGATTGCAGGACATTATGGAGAGCGCGGGAGAGTTGCCCGAAAGGGTAGCTTTTTCCGACCTTGTGACCACGACGAGGGCCCACGAAATTTACGAAGAAGTGTATAAGTAATACCATTGGAATTGTATAAATGATACTATCCTTTAAAGACGTAGGCTATACCTACCACTCGCAAAGCGGCGAAGTCAACGCCGTGGAACATATGAGCTTTGATATAGAGCAGGGGGAATTTGTTGCAATTATCGGCCCTTCGGGGTGCGGTAAAACCACCATTTTATCGCTTGCCGCAGGGCTGCTTTCCCCCTCTCACGGGGAGATAGTACGGGGGGAACGGGAGTTCGGGTATATGCTGCAAAAGGACGCACTGTTCCCCTGGAGAACGGTGGAGAGCAACATATTCCTGCCCTTGGAAATAAAAAAACGCAACACCCCCGAAATGAGGCAGAAGGCGTTGGACCTTGCTGAAAAGTACGGCTTAAAGGACTTTTTAAAGAAAAAGCCCACCGAGCTTTCGGGCGGGATGCGCCAGAGGGTTGCACTCATCCGTACCCTTGCCGCACAGCCAGACATACTGCTGCTTGACGAACCCTTTTCCGCACTCGATTACCAGACGAGGTTAAAGGTGTGCGACGACGTGCAGGGCATAATCAAAGGTGAGAAAAAGACCGCCCTGCTCGTCACCCACGATATGAGTGAGGCAATCGCCCTCTCCGACAAGGTTATAGTCCTCTCTTCACGACCTGCAAGGGTTATTGCCGAGCATAAGATAACCTTCGGCGGCGGCAGCCCTAAAAAGAGGCGGGAGTGCGAGGAATTTTCACACCTTTTTGAAAAACTGAGGAGTGAGTTGGGAATTTAACCAACCCGGTTACGCATATGAAAAAACTGATAAACTACTCAATTGAACACCGAAAATATTTAAAGGCAATCAAGCGTAGAAACGTCATCATAAACGTCGCTCGCTTCGGCATACTGCTGCTCCTTTTAGGTTTGTGGGAGCTGTGCGCTCAGCTTCAGTTAATCGATCCGTTTATAACCAGCTCTCCCTCCCGAATAATTAAGACGGTTGGTGAGCTGTATTCGAACGGAAGCCTTTTCTACCATATCGGCATAACCTTATTTGAAACAGTCGTCGGGTTTGTAATAGCCGTCGTACTCGGCTATTCCATTGCGGTTCTGCTGTATTTAAGCGACACTGTACGTAAAATTTTTGAACCGTACATCGTCGTTCTGAACTCACTACCCAAAATTGCGCTGGGGCCGTTAATCATAATCTGGATAGGTACGGGGTACAGCGCCATAATCTTTATGACAGTGTTAGTCGCCATTATCGTGTGCATAATGAATACGCTGACGGGGTTTATTTCGGTTGATAAGACCATGCTAACCCTACTTAAGGCTATGGGGGCGAGCAAGCGGGCAATACTTGTAAAGTTGGTTATCCCCGCCTCTATCCCCGCTCTTATCAACACCTTAAAGGTTGCGGTAGGGCTGGCCTGGATCGGTTCGATTATGGGCGAATATATCGTCTCCCGCGCGGGGCTGGGGTACCTGATTGTCTACGGCGGGCAGGTGTTCAGGCTGGATCTGGTGATGACTGCAACCATAATTCTCTGCGCCCTTGCAGGCGGCATGTACGGCATTATCGCCCTGATTGAAAGAAAGATTAATAAGTAAACGCAGGCGCATATGCGCCTGCGTTTATCTATAATCGAATTAGCTTCTACCCCCCTTTAATGTGGTTACGATTATTTAAAAAGCAAACTCACTCCTTGCCGCAAAGCTTTCACGGCCGCTATTGGCAAACGCTCTCTCCCTCTCGTTCAGCCCCTCCAATGAGTTGAGTTCGGCTAGAATTTCGGTTGCGCTCCTGCATACGGGGGCCGATTCGCCCCTGAAAAATACGCAGGTGTCCCCCTCGTGCCTGTTCCTGATACGTTCGCCCTGGCTCCTGATATAACTTAAAACTGTCATTTTACCCACCTCTTTGTTTTTTACACCCCTATTTTAACGCTTAATCTTGACAACTATTGTCATATATGATAAAATATTTTTAAGAATTTT
>JBJFAG010000320.1:4777-7005 GCA_051887795.1 Candidatus Coproplasma sp.
AACGCTTAATCTTGACAACTATTGTCATATATGATAAAATATTTTTAAGAATTTTCAATTTATTTTATTTAGGAATGTGCTATGAAATACCAGGTAATGCTAAAAATGCTGATAATGCTTACTTCAAAGAGGCAGGTTACGGCTAAGGAGATTGCGGACAGGTTTGAAATTTCGACGAGGAGTGTTTACAGATACGTTGAGGAGCTGAACGTGGCGGGCGTACCCGTCGACGTGGTGAGGGGCAGATACGGCGGGATATTCATATCCGACACCTACCGCCTGCCTGCAGGGTACTTTACCAAGGGTGAGTACTCGGCAATAATGAGCGCCTTGGAGGCTATGGGCGGACAGATTAACGACGACAACATAACCTCCGCCCTCGAAAAGCTGGCAAGCAGAAAAAAGGAGGACAAGCGGGAGCTGTCCGTATCTGGCAACATCATTGTCGACGGCGGAAGCTGGGCGGACATGGGCAGCTTTTCACAGAAGATGAGGGTGTGCGAACAGGCTGTTAAAGACAGTATGTGCCTGGATATAGACTACATTTCAAGGGAGGGCGAGCATAGCCGAAGGGTTATCGACCCCCACGTCTTAATCTTTAAGCAGAACGTATGGTACGTGTACGCCTTCTGCCACTCCCGCCAGGAGTTCAGAACCTTTAAAATAGGCAGAATCAAGCTTGCACGTTTTACGGGCGCTAAGTTTGAAAAGAAGGAGATATCCCGCGACGAAATACCTTTAAACTTCGTCTACTCCTCCGAGCAGTTGACTTCCATCACGCTGGAGATAAAAAAAGATGCCCTTGCCGACGTGGAAGAGCTTATAGGCGTGGACAATATAGAGCCGAGGGGCAATGCGCTGATAGCCACCGTTGCCCTGCCTGACGACGAGACGTTAGTGGATAAAATATTAGGCTACGGCGGTAAAGTCAAGGTTATCGCCCCCGCCTCCCTGAAAGAGAGGGTAAAAAACGCAGCGCTGGCCATTGCCCAAAGCTACGATTGATTTTTCATATTTGAACGTAAAAAAGCACCGCCAAGCGGTGCTTTTACTATGTTGTTTAATGTCGGGTCAAGTGATCAGATTTTTTCAACCGTCAAGGAATATCCGAACGCCGAACCTGTTCCCCTGTCGAAGTTCATAAAGGGTTTTAAGGTTATATCCTTGGGGGCTGTGGCAAAGTCGTTAATGCCCCACCAGGGTTCTACGCAGATATAGTCCCCGCCGTTCTCGTTGGACCAGAAGGCGTACAGCGGGCAGCCCGACCTGTAGGTGTAGCGGTAGCCGTCCAGAGTCTTAGCATACACCGCACCGCCCGACAAACTGCCGAGCTGGTAGGTCTTGTGACGGGCAAAGAACTCCTTATCCATTGTCACCGTCTTAAGCTTGCTTACGGGGTAGGGTTCGCCTTCGAGGGGATATACTACGGGACGTTCCTCGTTTTCAAAGGTAATTTCCGCCCTGCCTTCGGGTGCGACCATACCGGGGTGACCGCCCAAATAGAAGGGCAGAACGCCGCTTTTTGAACGCACTAAATAGCTGACGTTAACCGTGTTTTTTTCAAGCTTATAGCCAATCTCAAACTCCCACTCGTAGGGGAATTGAGCGAGGGTATCCTCGGTTGATTGGGTTTTTAAGGTTATGTAGTCCTCCCCCTGCTCCTTCACCTCAAGCGTGGTGTAGCGGATAAGCCCGTGGGATTTTAATTGGCACTCCTGCCCATTTGCAGTGAATGCGCCTGCATGGCCGACTATGGGGAAGATAACCACGTCCTGGCCCTTCCACCACCTCTCGTCGCCCTGCCAGAGCCTTTGGCAGTTCGTGGGTTTATACACGAGCGAAGTCATCGCCCCGCCCTCGGAATTGACTGAAAGCTTTATAAAGTCGTTTTCAATTGAATAGATCATATTATCCCCCTTTATTGAGTAACACGTTAAAGTTTAAAGAATGAATGCGGTGCATTATTCTAAATAATCTTCACCGCATACGGGTAAGTACCTTTGAAAAGATACGAGTAAGAGCAGGAGAGCGAAACTTTTCGACGGGGAGTTTACTAAAGCGTAAATGACCCGAGAAAAACGTAACTCGACGAACTATTACGAAGTATATTTACAAAGCGCAACATACGGGTAAGTACCTTTGGAAAGATGCGAGTAAGAGCAGGAGAGCGAGGCTTTTCGACGGGGAGTTTACTAAAGCGTAAATGACCCGAGAAAAACGTAGCTCGA
>JBJFAG010000321.1:0-6951 GCA_051887795.1 Candidatus Coproplasma sp.
CCGTTTTAACCAACGGCGACTACACCTACGATATTCAGTGGTATAAAAACGGTGAGCTCTATTTCACCCGTAAGGACTCAGTAGGTTCAACCCACCTGTATAAAATTGCAGACAGCGATATAACCGCAGGCCGTAACGCAATTACGGCTAACGATGAAGTAACCCTGTTCATCTCAGAGAACTACACCACGGAATACACCTTCGTCACCATGGAAGGCGTGCTGTATGCTGTTGAGACGAGTTCTTCAGGTATCTTCAAAAAGCCCATGAATTATGATGCAGTCAAAAACTCTTATTCGTTTGGCGAAAGCATTATGATGAGTACGGATACCTCCGCAACTCCCCTCTTTGTAAAGGAACAGGGCGAACACACCTACCTTTACTACTCCATGACGGGCGGTAACGGTTACACTGTATACAGGCTTGCAATCGACGGTGAAAACGACGATTACAACAAATTACCCGTTGAAGATCAGCCCGATTACAGGGGCGTTCAGGTGTTGGATTTAGACGCCTGCAGCGGTTGGTATTTACCTGAATTTGTGGACAACACCCTGCTCTTCGCCTCCGAGGTTGAGGGTATGGGAGATTTTAATTACATTATGGGTTGCAACCTTTCAGGTGCAAACGGCATAATGACTAACGGCGAGATTGAGACTCTCAACGAGCAGTACGAGGCAATCGAAGAGAAGATTGCAGACTACGATACCAAGACCAATTCGGACGGTTCCAAGACCTATGAAAACCTTGCAGGTGCGTTGAGGTACGAGTTCTACACCCGTGACGGCGAGTACCTTGGCGAGCTTATGCAGGCATTCGTCGACGTTGAAGATAAGGATCTGAACTACTACTATTCCGAAGAGACCGTTCAGATTGCCAAGGACTTTATCGACTGCACGGGCGATTGGGCAACAGACGAGGACGGCAATGCGTATGCCGTTAAGACGGTCAACGGTGAGGAGATTAAATCCAACAAGAGGGATTATTACTACTCGCTTGTAGGCCAGATGTCCGAAGAGGATGCAGAGGAGTACCTTGAATACTTCAAGAACAACACCTCCTACATGAAGGCATACCCCGTTGACACCTCCACCTGGTGGGAAAAGCTCTCCACCGGCGGTAAGGTCGGCTTTATAATCGGTATGGTTGCGGCAGGTCTCATTGTTATCGCAGGTGCAACGGTGCTTACCATCTACCTTATCAGGCGTAAGAAGGGTTCTGACGTGGACAAAAAGCTCTCCAGAATGACGGTTGATATCTCCGACGATAAGAATATCGACGTCTACGGTGAGGATAAAGAATAATTTAATTTTACTCAAACGGGGGGATTAGTTGCTTAATCCCCCTGCTTTTTTTATTTTCTGTAAATAATTTTTGAAATTTAGAAAAATATTTTATTAAAACAGTTTACAAATAGAGCAAATATTAATATAATGTTACAGCAACAGGGGGATTGATCATATGATAAGATATATTAAATGTCCAAGATGTGAACTCAATTATATTGATGGCGACAAGCAGGAGTACTGCGACGTGTGCGTCGCCGAGATGAAGGGCGACAAGTTGGAATTTGTCGATTTGGATGACGAGGAGTTAATCGAGGAGATGGAGGCAGAGGAAACAGAGCTTTGCCCCGTCTGCGGCGTTAACCTTATGCGCCCCGGCGAAGAGATGTGCGAAAGCTGCAAGCAGAAGCGGGAGTACGATGAAGAGCCCGAAGTCGACCCTGAACAGGACGAGGCATGGAGGGATTACATCAGCGCTGATGCCGAGGATCTGACTTTGGACGATACCCAGCTTGACGAGGAGTTCGCCGACGACCTTGACGAGGAAGAGGACGAATACGACGAGAGCTACGATGATGAAGTCGACGACTTCGACGATGATTTCAGCGACCTTGACGACCTTGACGATGACGAGGACGACGAGGACGATGACGACGATGACGACGACCTGTTTTAATTAATAATTACAATATCGGCGAGAGGTTTCCTCTCGCTATTTTTTTGTACGGGTTTGGGTGCGCCCCGCTGCTTGCAGCGGGGCGCACCGAATGTTTAGTAAAATAACTTCACTTCAATCTAAGGTTTACCGCTCTATAGGCAGGAGGATTGAGAGGCGATAAAGTTGAACGTACTAATTAATAGCCGTAACAATCGTCCCTTCTCCTGGTATATTTTTCCGTAAATCGGGAAAGATTATTGTATGATTAAACAGGGTAATACAATCAGTGCGGTCAGGCACAGCGTTGAGGAGTGCTTCAACAAGCCCGTAACCGTAAAGTTAAATTTAGGCAGAAATAAGTTCGTCACTTTTTCGGCAAGCGTATCAGGCATCTATCCTTCAATATTCACCGTCGAACCTACCGATAAAAATTTTTTAGGCAAGACAGCCTATTCCTATTCGGAAGTATTGTGCGGTAAGGTCTTTATAAGTCCCAACGTGTCATAATTAATACGGGTTAAACATATTATATCGGTAGAATAAAGGAGTGATGTAATATGTTGAAACCCGTACTCAATTCAGAAGGTGTAAAAAGGCTTATTAAACAGACTGAAAGCCGCAGCGTGGTGGAAAGTCGTTTCCCGCAGTCGAGTGAAATTTGTGAGATTATTGCTGTTGAACCACAGCTTTCAACCCTATCGTGCGAGGTTGCTGACGGCAGGGTTAACTATGGCGGTAAGATAGTGCTTACTATTGTCTATTCGGACGAGAAGGGGAAGCTCTGCCGTATGCAAAAGGGTGTGGAGTTTTCACACTACTGCGAGGGGGATGAGTTCGCCCCCGCCCAGACGGGCGTGTGCAGCTTGCAGTGCGACAAGATTTCTTTCAGAAGGGACGGCTCATCCTTCGTCATTTCGGCTATCGTCGTTGCAAGCATAAGCGTCTATGAGCAGGGCGAAAGGGCGTACGTTACAACCTGCGAGGGGGCGTTCGTGAAGAACGAGGAGCTGAACTTCTGCTCCCAAATAACCTTTTCAGGGGAGAGCGAGGCGGAGGACGATTTCGAGGCGGATAGCCTAATAGACGTACTCATTCCAAGCGCAAAAGCCGTGGTGCTTTCCGCCGAGTGCGGCACGGGCGACGTGGATATTTCAGGCGAGATTTACCTTTCGCTCTTCGCCATGCGCAGGCAGAGCCCTGTGTGTATCGAGAGGATAATACCCTTTAAAATGACTGTGCCGTGCGACGATGCGTCAGCGGGGTTAAACGCCTCTGCAAGGGCAGAGATAAGCGACCTGAACCTCACCGCCAACGTCAACGAGGATAAGGGCAGGTGTAACTTAAACTTTACCTGCACGATAAGCGTCAACGGTTGGTTTACGGCTATGCATACCGAGAGCGTAGCAACCGACGCCTTCGCTTCGGACAACAAGCTTAACCTGACTTTCAATAGCGAAAGGGGCAGGTTGTGCAGGGAGATTAAGGTTTATTCGGAGAACGTCAAAGGTATTGCCGTAACCAGGAGCAAGCTTTCATACGACTGCCAGTTTCTGGCCGCTGTGCTGCCTGCCGCCGAGTGCGAGTATAACGCCGTAGAGGGCAGTGCGGAAGGGGCGGTAACCTGCCAGCTGATCTATATGCAGGGCGGTGAAGTCAAGAGTGCGGAAATAACTTTGCCCGTCTGCGTACCCCTTAAGGGCGTGGCCCAAAGCGGGCAGGAGGTGAGCCTGGATATAGCGGTTGGCGGTATGTCCGTCAAGCTGAAGGCCGAGGGCGAGGCAGAGGCGGCTGCAACCTTAAAAATATGTGCGACGGTGTGTGACAACAGGGAGATTACATACCTCTCCGCAATGGAGGAGGGCGAGGCAATCGTGCCGAACGAGTGTGCCGTCTCCGTCTTTCTGCCTGCTGCGGGCGACGGGCTGTGGGAGGTGGCTAAAAAGCTGGGTAAATCTCCAAGCGACGTCGTTGCCTGCAACAGTGAGCTGACTTTCCCCTTAAGCGGTAAGGAGCGAATACTCATTTACAGGGGCAGGAATTGAATATTACAAAAAGGGTGTGACGTTGAAAAATAACGGAACACCCGTTTTTTATACCGCTAAGGGTTGAAAGTGCAGGGCAAATATGGTATAATAATTTTATGAATTATGCACGTGTAAAGTCGTTTGCAAAAGTAAACTTAACCTTGGATATTACGGGCGTCAAGGACGGATATCACATGATTGACAGCGTAGTCGCCTCAATCGACCTTGCCGACGTAATTTCTGCACGGGGGCGAAGCGATAAGCAGATAAACGTGACTATGCACGGTGAGGGGAGCGAGAATATACCCCCTGAACGCAACAACGCCTACAAGGCGGCCAGGGCGTTTATGGACAGATTTAACACTTACGGCGCCGATATAACAGTGTGGAAAAATATCCCCGTCGGGGCGGGGCTTGGCGGCTCTTCTGCAGACGTGGCGGGCGTTTTACGTGCTATGGCTAAGCTGTATAATATCGATGATTACGCTTCAATCAAGGCTATTGCAGACAGCCTTGGCAGCGACTGCGGGTATATGCTTACGGGCGGCTTTGCCAGGATATCGGGCAGGGGTGAGATTGTAAAACCCGTTGACGGCAACCTGAAATTAGACCTTGTGTTATTGGTGCCTGAAGGCGGTGTTTCTACTGTGCAGTGTTATGCCTTAAGCGATAGTCAGCTGAAGGGCCCTGCTATGAGTAGCGCTTGCGAAAACGCCCTTTTGCAGGGGGATTTAAACGGCGTTGCAAATAGCCTTGGCAACGGCCTGTACAGTGCTGCAAAGCTGCTTAATTCAGGCATTGAAGAGGCGGTAGCTCAGCTTGAAGAGTTTGCTCCGTTGGGGGTAAACATGACGGGTTCTGGCAGCGGCGTTTACGCTATTATGGAGAACGACCAATTTACACGGTACTTTCAAAGCCGTTACCGTGGAAAGTATAGATTGATATTGACAAAGACGGTAATACCTAAAGTGGAGGAACAGCTATGGCTGAAGAAAGATTGATTGATACCGATAAGGACAAGAAGTACAGAATCCGCAAAAACGCCGACGGCGAGGACGAGCTGTACATCGACGACAGCGAGCAGGCCGAAGAGGTCGAAGAGGTGACTTTTATGGCCGAGGACGAGGCCGAAGAGATTCAGGACGACTA
Source organism: Candidatus Coproplasma sp. (assembly GCA_051887795.1). GTDB lineage: Bacteria > Bacillota > Clostridia > Christensenellales > Borkfalkiaceae > Coproplasma. The sequence continues at coordinate 5,118 of JBJFAG010000321.1, forward strand.
TGCCGACGGCTATACTCTGTCGGAGGAAGAGGACAGGGAGCAAAAGGCTCAAGAGGCGGAGAGCTTAATTCAGCAAGCAAAGGCGGAGTGCGCAGAGGGCAGGTTTGCCACGGCTGCGGACTACCTTGAAAAGGCGACGGAGCTCGACGAGACAAACGGTGAGATATATGCGTTGCAGTTGATTATCTATACCCGAAACTTAACCGACTATTCAAGGATAAGCGACGCCGCGGAGTATGCAGAGGAGCTTAAAAAATACACCTCTTCCGAGACCAAGGCAGAGCTTTTTGAAAGGGCAAAAGGGGGGTTAGAGGACAACATTGAACTCTTAAGTATTAACGTTGACAGCCTATCTTCATTGAACGATATGCAGAAGAGGAAAAGGGCGGAGAAGTTTGTTGCGGATAAGAAAAAGACGGCTATTTTATTCAGTGTGGCCCTCGCCATAACCGCAGTGCTTGCAGGGTTAGCAATCTACTGTTTTTTAAATATTCACTCGGTTACTACCAACAGCTTCCTCATTGCCGCAATCGTGCTTGCCGCCGTTGGGGCCGTAGGCTTGGTAATAACGTGTGTACTTCTCCGTAAACTGCTTACGGCATGCAGAAGGGTAAGGCTGAATAACAGGGATACGTCTACGGAGTTGGGGCGTAACCTGCTTGCAAAAAAGGCGGAATTAAATGCGTTCACCGCAATATATGAGGCATTGAAAGGTTAAAATGATATATTTAGATAACGCTGCAACGACGCCCTTGGACGAGGACGTTTTAGATGCAATGAAGCCCTATCTGACAGGCTGTTTCGGCAACCCCTCCTCCCAGCACCGCTTTGGCAGGGAGGCGGCTAACGCCGTGCAGAACGCCAGGGATGAAATTGCTTCGATAATGGGCGTTAAGGCCGACGAGCTGTATTTCACCTCGGGCGGTACGGAGGCGGGCAATACCGCCTTAAAGGGCGTGTGCCTCGAAAACCGTGACAGGGGTAAACACCTCATAGTATCCGCAATGGAACACCCCGCCCTTATAGAGAGCGCTAAGGATATGCAGAAGCAGGGGTTTGACGTAACCTTTTTAAACCCCGATGAGAAAGGGGTAATCTCGGCCGAGGCGGTAAAATCTGCCATTCGCCCCGATACCACCTTTGTTGCAGTTATGGCGGCCAATAACGAGGTGGGTACAATTCAGCCAATAGCAGATATTTATTCGGTATGCAAGGAGCGCGGTGTGTTCCTCTACTGCGACTGCGTACAGACTGCGGGGGTGTTGCCCTTTGAGCGCTTCCCTGCAGACGGCATAGGTTTTTCTGCCCATAAATTTTACGGGCCAAAGGGCTTCGGCGGGCTATATATGCGGGGCAATGCACGTTTTACGCGTTTAATTTCAGGCGGCGGCCAGGAACGGGGGCTGCGCGGCGGCACCACTTACGTTGCGGGGGCCGTGGGCTGTGCAAGGGCCTTAAGCAATGCCGTAAGAGATATGGAGGGCAACAATAAAAAGATTGCTCACCTTCGCGATACGTTTTTAAACCTCGTTAATAGCCGCATATGCGGCACCCAACTCAATGGAGACAGGGCGTTAAGGCTTCCCGCAAACGCTAATTTATCCTTTGACGGGTGCGACGGAGAGCAGATTTTGTTTGCGCTTGACCTGAAAGGCATTGCCGTGTCTACGGGTTCGGCCTGCTCTTCCGGGGCGGTTACCCCCTCGCACGTGCTTTTGTCAATGGGCTTAGGCGAAAGTCGGGCAAAAAGCGCCGTTCGCTTCACCTTCGGCAAGCATAATACTCAAAAAGAGGTGGAGGAAACGGTGGAAATATTATGCGGTGCGGTCGAGAA
>JBJFAG010000322.1:0-1700 GCA_051887795.1 Candidatus Coproplasma sp.
CACCCTGCCCTCTACCACTTTGACGTCGAAGCCGTCAGCTATAGCCGTACGCCTTGACATATCGGCAAGAGAGGGCTGAAGTTCAAACAGGGTTAAAGAGTTAATGTGGTTATTTAAGCACAGAAAATGAAAACCCACGGCGCCGCTGCCCGAACAGAAATCGGCGACGTCGTCACGAGCCTTAGCCCTCGCAAAACGGGACAAAAGAATACTGTCCGAAGTAAAGCGGTATAAAGACAGGTTCTGTATTATTATCTTGTCGTCGAACAGCTCCTCCGCCGTCTCCCCCTCTTTTAAGGGCAGGTTTGTCAAATGCATTTTAATATCCTATGAGTAGATAGATAGTCGAAATTATCCCCGTCGTTGATATTTTCGGCAGACGAAATTATACTCGTCTCTGCTATTTTCCGTCTAAATTAAGAGGCGGAACGCACCCGCTCCGCCTCTTCCGCTCTTGCCTTAAATTATTCGGCTTTGATTGCTCCGGTAGGGCAACCGTCTTCGCAAGCGCCGCAGTCGATGCAAACGTCAGCATCTACAACGTACTTGTCAGCACCTTCGCTGATTGCGCCTACAGGGCAGGTACCAGCGCATGCGCCGCAGCTTACGCACTCATCACTAATTACGTGTGCCATAACATATCCTCCATAAATATTTATTTGATTTCCGCCTTGTCTTTAGCAAAACGGTGTATTCCTTATTGAGTAAATAACTTTTTACCCGTAATGATTATATCACACAATTTTTTTTGTGTAAAGGGGTTAAACGAAATTATACCAACAATAATTTTTCCAGATATTTTCAGGCGTTATTTTTTTGCCCGTCGCCGTTTGCGCCGTTAGCACTGTTTGCGCCGTTCTTTGCCCCGCCGTTTTTATTGGGACGGTGCTTTTTGCGGTTGCGGCTTGAGTTGCCCTGACCGTTCTGACCGTTCTGACCGTTCTGACCCTTTCCCTGATTGGAGCGTTTGCCGCCCTGACCGCCTTGATTTTGCCTGGTTTCGCCTGCGGGGCTGCCCTCTTTTGCGCCGTCGCCGCCGTTGTGACGGTTATGCTTTTTGTTGCGGTTCTTGCCGCCCTGATTGGGGTTGGGCTCCATGCCCTGCTCACCGCTCTGCCTATCGCCGTTTTGCTTGTCGCCGTTTTTGCGGTTCTGCCTGTCGCCGTTGTGCTTGCCGTTGCGGTTGTCGCCCTGCCTGCGGTCGCCGTTTTTGCCGTCGGTGGAGTCCGGATTAACCTTCTCGACAACTTCGACATCCTCTTCAAGGACTGCTAAGCTCTCGCTGTCAATCTCCTCTTCCTCATCCGCCTCGTCGCCGCCGACGGTGCCTATAACCTCGCTGCCACGCATAAAGGAAATTTTATCGAGGGGGAAGTCCTTATAGGTTACCGATTCGCCCTGCTCTATCTTGACCTTAACTATCATCTTGAGCATATTGACGTTGACGACGGTACCCTTGCCGTCGGGCGTAGTCGCCTCGCTGCCTATTTTAGGCACTTTTTTGCACACCTCGGCGTAGTAGTCGTTTTCGTAGGAAAGGCAGCACATAAGCCTGCCGCAGAGTCCTGAAATCTTGCTGGGGTTTAAGGACAGTCCTTGATTTTTAGCCATCTTGACGGAGACCTTTTTGGGCTCCTGTAGGCTCCTTACGCAACAGCACTCCCTGCCGCAGGGGGCAAGGCCGCCCATAAGCTTGATCT
>JBJFAG010000323.1:0-1694 GCA_051887795.1 Candidatus Coproplasma sp.
GACTGCGGTAATCTTGTCGATTATCTCGGCAAAATTCTCCACCTCCAGCTTGACCGCCGCAATGTTGGCGTTCAACGCGAAGTCCTCTCCGTAATACGCCGATATATCGCCGTCTGCGTATTCGACGTAGAAGTTTTGCTCCTTCAGCGTTTTTCCGAGGCTTAATTTCAAGTTGATGGAACCTGCAATATCCGCAAGATCAAGGCCGAGGAATATGTAGCCAACGTAACTGTTATTGCCGAGCTTTGCGGAAATTTCAAACTGCTGACCACCGTTTAAGATGGTTGCAAAACCGTTGGATAACACGTTGGTTACGTCCATAACCAGTTCGCCGTCGGAATTGCCGCCCTGGTCTAACGAGTTGTCGCCAAGGTACTTTTTGTAGTAGCTGTTATAGTAGTCGAAATGTACGTTATCGAAATTATCTTCACCGTAGTAATAGTAAGTGGTGAAATCGGAAACCGAGCTTACGACTATACCTTTGTTGATTTTGGAAACCTCGTGAACGTCGCAGGAATTGATCTGCCAGTCGGCGTTGAAGTTGACCGTTAAATTAATCTGCTGGAATTCGGGATAATCGGAAAGACCACCCCTCGTCTTCATGCCGAACTGGTAGAAGAAGGTGGAGTCCGTATTGTCAAGGGTGAAGCTTAAAGTATAGGTGCCGTCGTTCTCCTTCTTTATGGGTTCGGAGGAGATTACCGTCTGAGCGTTTACTGCGTAATTAAAAAGCTCGTTGGGTAAAAAGCCGTAGGTGTAGTTATACGCATTCTCGGAATAATAGGTAGGCGCGTCCTGCTTCCAGACCGCCGTAGTAGACGTGGTATCCGACTGGGGAGTTTCGGACAGACGGAAATAGGTGTCCGCCTTGCGTTCGCCGTTTTCGTCCTTGCCAAACACCGTACACGACTGAGTACCCGTCTTGACCATAGACGAATAGGTTACGTCGCTGTTTATTAATACTCCGTCCTTATAGTCCTTCCAGTTCTTGGTTACCTGGGTGGCGATAGCTGCGGCAGTCACGCCCTCGGTATAGCTGTGATACTGAGTCTGACTGTCGAACTTACCTGCGATAAAAGCAAGGTTTTCAGCCGCTGAATACGCAGTGGGCAGACTGCCGTCCGTAGGAGGCGTTTCCCTGTCTGTACGTACGTTCCTGTCCGCAGGCTCGCTCTTGTCGACCGACTTGGGCATACAGCCTGCAACGCCGAACGCCGCAGAGCTTATGCACGCTGCGGTCAGAACGGATATTATTAGTTTTTTGAATCTTGAATTGTTTTTCATATTTTACTCTCACACACTATTACGTGAGTAATAGCCCCACTTTCACCGACGCGTTTTTTAGCGCGTTTTGTGAAAAAGCATAAATTCGTACAATATTAATTATACATGCAAATTTCACCAATGTCAAAGGAATTAATGATGCTGTCATAAAAAATTATTACTATTTGTGATATTTAGCAACAAAATACGATAAAAAATTTCAAAAATTTCTCCTATATCTATTATATAATCTGAAACAATCAAATCAGGAGAGAATTTGTCATATGCCAGACGTCATTTATATTACAGGAGCAAAGGGCGGTTCGGGGGCCACGACCTGCGCCGTAAAGGCAGGACTTGCGCTTGCAGAGAGGGGCGAACGCACGTTGTACGTGGACGGCGACGCACTGAGCGCAAGCGGTATGCAGACT
>JBJFAG010000324.1:0-1684 GCA_051887795.1 Candidatus Coproplasma sp.
CTAAAATATTATCGGTCAAACTCCCCTGATTTTGTTGATTTAGGGGAGTTGGAACGGTATAATATAAGTACACAATCGGTGCGCACGAACGTGAAAAAAATATTGGAGTACTTATTATGAAAAACTTATCTTTAAATTATACCGAAGATGAAACAGCAAAAAAAGAACCGCCGATTACTGCCAGCGACCTGCTTGCCGAACTTATTCCTCTACTAAAAGACTATTTTATTGGTCAATTCACCTTTGACGGAGACAGCATTACATACGACCTGTTAAACGGTCAGAAGTTTACAATTACCGCTACTGAAGTGGCTTAACTAAGAACATTCTTATACAAATGAAAAACCGTCGATTACTTTCGACGGTTAGAACAAGCTGTTTAATTATAAATCTACTCAACATCGGCGGCAAAAATTTTTTTGTCGCCGATGTCATATGGATAATATAAGTTTAAACTCTGTAATTGCATTTCTGACATTGTTTGAGCGGAAGTTCGCTTTCTTCGTTATAGTAAATACCAGACCATTTACAAATACTTTGTAAGATAGGAACAATAGATTTCCCTTTTTCGGTTAAAGAATATTCAACTCTCGGTGGTATTTCGACAAATTGATTACGTTCCACAATATCGTCGGTTATCAATTCTTTTAACGTGGCGGCAAGAACAGCGTCCGTTATATTAGCCATTTCGGAACGTAGCTCACTGTAACGCATAGTACCTATTTCCGATAACACGCAAATAATTCTTGATTTCCACTTGCCGCCGAACAGTTCCATTCCGTATTCCAACGGACAGCGTATATCTTTTTCTAATTTTGGTTTATACATTGTAATTCCTCCGTTTATTATCTCTATTTTAACATATTGCTCTATATGTTGCAAGTAGCTATTAAAATTATTAGCTACTAATAAATTTGCTTATATCTTGCGGGTTTTTAGTTGTAAAGTTATAATATGGCTATGCTTTAAGCCAAGCAAAAAAATTTTTCGGAGGATTTAAAAATGAAAGTTAAGGCTTATTTGGAAATCACAATGAAGATTGACGAGCAAAATCGTCCCGCTGCTGCAAAGGTTTACAACGACTATCGCGGACCTTTCCTGAAAGAGATTAAAGGAGCTTTGACGAAAGACCTTTTAATCCGCAATGAAGACGTGCAGGTTTTACACGGTTTTGACAGCGCAGAACACGCCGCCGCTTATCTTGAAAGCGAAATGTTCAAGAACGACGTGTTCGTCGGACTTAAACCGCTTTGGTCGGCAGATCCCGAAGTAAAAATATACACAGTTGCATAAGAATAAAAGAGAAAAGGCGGCAAACAATGCCGCCTTTTCGGTATGGAGTATATATAAAACATAATGATATTGTTGGAGGAACGACGGGAAATTACGAAAACTGAAAGATACACCTGCAGATGCGGACGCAGTTATCGTGGGCGTGGGTGCGGGACTTTCTTCTTCCACAGGGTATAATTTCAACGGAGAGTGGCTACAAAAACATTTAGGTGCTTTTGTGTGGCAAATGACGGATTCACAGTCCACGTTTGTGGACAGTGGAGCCTTGACAAGTTGAAAAAGATATGCTAAAATAAGAATACAATTACAAACATGTCTTTTAAATGTTGCAATTATTGCGGAACGGCAATTCAAATAAGGAGGTAACGACTATGAAATATGTATGCGACGT
>JBJFAG010000325.1:0-6827 GCA_051887795.1 Candidatus Coproplasma sp.
TCTTGATTATGTATTTAAAGTATTTTCCCATTTTTTACTCCGTAAAAGAGTTTTTGTTAAGTAAATAGACGTTTTTCCCCCGCCGTTGCAGCCGTCTGCAACGGCGGGTGTATTATTAATTGCTACGATAAAAGTTAAATTACTTTCTGTAACCAACCTTCCAGAGTTCGTCTATGGGACCCATATGGAAGGATGCAGGTATACGCATTGTAGTGTCGTCTAAAACAGCTGCGTTGTATACGCACAATTCGTTACGCTGGTAGGTGGGGAACTCAACCGCCAATTCCATTATAAGGTCAAGGCAGCAGAGGTTGTTTAATATCTGATTCCACTCATCTTCGTCTGCCGCGTCGGAGAGCTTCTTGGTCGTGGAGCTCCTTGAATAGGTGTTGATACGGTCGGTCTGGTCGAGCTGTTCTCTGCCCGTTTCAATCCTTTCGGTGAGCTCTACTGCGATGTTGTATTCGTAAGCGAGGTCCTTGGAGTCCGAACCGCCGTCCTGTTCGATACCGCTCTTATACCAGTTCTTGGTAGAAGATGCGTTGGAATACAAGCTGTAAATCTGGTAAGGGTCGGGGTCGATTGAGGACGACCACGCTGCCGCCCATACTTCAAGGTCGCCTGTCGTCAGCTTCTGGAGTGCAAGCGCACTGTGCTCAACGTTGATCTTGAAGCCGCATCTCTCTAAGAGCGCCTTAGCGGAGATGAACATGTTGTATGAAGGGTGGTCGGTGCTCTCGCCTGCGATGGTGAACGTCAGCTCTAACTGGTTACCGCTGTAGTCGACTATCTTGCCCGTGCCCTCGTCATAGGAATACTGACCGGACTTGCCGACAAGCTCTCTTATGAACTCTTCCTCGCTCTTACCGTTGAGAACGTCTGCGGTCATTTCATAGTACCTTGAAGGCGCCTTCTGCCCTACGGGGATATTCGCTTCTATTTCAGGCGAAGCCCAGCTGGTTAAGGACATAGGTCTGTTGATAAGGCTTACAAGGCCCTGTCCGTAGTACTGAATGATGGAGCTGGTATCCATAGCGTACATAATAGCCTGTCTTACGTATACGCTGCGGAGCTTTTCGCTCTTGGGGTTGATGCCCACGTAGCCGTAACCGCCCGTCTGGTAGGTGGTTGACTTTAACGTGCCGTAGTCGGTGACTTCCTTCTGGTTTGCCGACTTAGCGATAGGAGTACCGTAGTCGATTTCACCCGCCTTCAATGCGGAGACAATCTTATCGTCCGCCATTTCCCTGTAGGTGACGTACTTGATCTTTGCATTGTCAATGCCCGAACCTAAGGTTGTGAAGTACTCGTTCCTCTCGTAATAAGCCTTCTTGTTATAGTGGAAGGTACCGCCCGTAACAGCTTCACCGTTCATCTTGTAGCTGCAAGCCTTGTAAGGACCTGCGCCTACGGGGAGGTTGGTCTTGGAAGAATCTGCAAGTACGTTATTCATGAAGTCGGCACTCTTGTACTGTACGCCGAACTTGGTTAAGGTGTAAGACGTGCCGGATGCGTAAGCCTGCTTGAATGACGCATAATCTGCCATTGCCGCATCGGTGTGAGACTTATCGGAATAGTAGTGCATAGGCGCGATTGCAAGCGAGAAGTTCCACTTTGCCTTGGGGTCGACGCCCTTGATCAGTATTCTTACGATATCGTGCTCTTCGCCTAAATCCTTACCGTTGAAGGTCCTCGACCTCGTAACGGTGATACCGCTTATGGTCTTAACCGTAAGCTCGCCTGTGGGAACGTCTTTAGCCCTCTCGTCCCTTACGAACTCGTCGAAGGCGTTAGATGCGGTTGCGCAGTACTGTAAGATATAGGATATACCCGTGCTTGCTTCGGTGTCGGTATCTAAACCTGCACGGCTTTCAAGCACGTTTTCTACCGCAAACTCACCCTGGAGCTTGAGCCTTGCTTCTTCTGCGGTGTAGCCCTCGTTCTTGGCCATAAAGTCGTTTACGGCCTTGTCGGTTACGGCTGCGTTAATCTCGTCGGTCAACTGCCTGCCCCTCTCGCTGATAGGGTTGGAGCTGTTGGTAGGATCGGTCTTGAGAGATGCAGTAAGTCCCGTATATTCAGGGTCGAACTCGGTGAGGTATTTTTCACCCTCGTCCCTCTCTTCGTTGCCGTTTACGTCGTAGAACAGGTCTGCGGTAACGTAGGTATCGCTGGTGCCTACCTTCTTGTTGTAGGTCTGCGTAGAGACAACGCCCTCTGCAAAGTAGAATGCCTGCCATGCGGAGGTGAAGTAGTAATCCTTATAGGTATCCTCCCATGCGGTGGAGAGGTTGTTCCAGTCGGTTTCAAGCTCTTCTGCATAGAGCTTTCTTACCGTCTTGAGGTCTGCCTTCATCTGGTCGGTAGGCGTACCCTTGTAATCGCCGTTACTCCAGTAGATAAGGTCTAAAATACGCTGTTCAGCAGCGGCATAATACTGCGTTAAGCTCTCGCTGTTGTCGTCTTCAGCGTCAGGATCCTGCTGGCGGTAAGCCTGTAAGCCCTGAATCTTGGTTGAGTAAATGGTTGCAGAACCTGAATACAGGGGATCGAGATAGACGTATAAGTTGAACAATACGTCCATAACGGTAAGGTCTACGCCGTCGGAGAACTTGATGCCGTTCTTTATAACGTATTCGTATGCGGTACTGCCGTTTTTATCACTGTTGCCCGTAATGGTCTTGCCGTCGCCCTCGCCGATTTTTACGGTGCCTGCTACGTCGGAGTAGTAAGTCTCCTTATAGTCCAATGCTACCGTGGCATAGTTTTCGCCGTATGAAAGCTCACCTTTTTCGTTAGTCGTCATGAGCGAGACCTGAGTTAAGTTAGCAATAGTACCGTCGTTTGCAGACGTGTAGAAGAGCGGGTTGAAGTTGCCGTCAGCCGCACCGATTGCCAGCTTTAATTCGTCTTTTTCGGGATCTCTGTGGGCAGACTCTATGTTATTTCCGCCGCAGCCGACTATACCGGTCAGTGCGAAAGAGGCACATATACCTGCACATATAATTCCTTTAAATATTTTTTTCACAATTAACCTCCTGAAAATTGTTGATTATTCTATAGTAAGTGTGTTGGTACCCGTCAAGGTTACTCCGCTGTATGCGGTAAGGAAGTCTGCATCAGTACCCTTGCCGCCGAATATCCACGAAGCTGTGGAACCGTTCTGGGCGTTATCTACTCTGTTTGCCGTGGGGATATCTACGGTTGCCGTTATGTTCTCTATAGTAAGATTTTCAAGCGTTGCGCCATCCTCTATAGATTTACATACGGCGTACATTGTCAGATTGCCCTTGCCCGTTACGGAGATGGTTATATTGCTGAGCTTGAGATTTTTAATCTCCGCAGAGGCGTATATCGCACCGAATACGGGGGCAATCGAGGCGTTGTTAGCCAGTGAGGTTGCACTGAACCTGAGGTTGGATAGGGTATGATTATTACCCTCTACCTTTGCACGGACGCCCTGAATTATACCGAAGTTGCTTATCGACGAGCAGTCGACGTCCTCCAGCAGGTAGTATGCGTTGGAAGAGGAGTTGAGCCCAGAGAACATCGACTTTATATCGTTGGCGTTGTTCTTGATAACCGTCCAGCTGCCCTTTACGTACCTGGACCAGACGATTATTTCGGTCTGTCCCTCGTAGTCCGCCCTGTCGTACGTTCCCGCATAGTTTTCACACGCCTCTTCGGTGTAGTTGGAGACGAAGGTGTACCCGTCGAAGTTGACCGTAGTGGTCTGACCGGGAGACGCCGTCTGCCCCTTACCGAAGGCCATGTTGGTTATTTCGTCGCCCTGCTTATACGTCTTTCCGTCAACGGTAATGTTCTCGTCAACGGCAAGCCTGAACACGAACTTTAACGCAGGTTTCCAGGTTGCACACACGATAAGCTTGTCCTCCGCCCCGATGATATACGAGCTGTCAATAGGCGTATCGGAGGGGACTATCCTGATATTCTTTTCGAGTATATCCTCGTCGGAGCCTTCGATATAAAATAATGGTCTTGCTTCCTTGCTGTCGGTTGCGGGGGTGCCGTCGTCGTTGAGCTTGGGATATGCAGGTACGGTTACGCCGTTTTTGGTGTAGGTGTACATAACCTCCCCTTCGTGTTCACCGCTCTCGTAGCGGGCAGGGAGATACCACCCCGTAAAGTCATAACCGCCATACATAACGTAATAGCTCTCGCTCGAATCGTCAGTCATGTCAAAGAAGGGTACGTCAGCTTCTTTAAAGTACATATCTCTGACTACGATAGCAGTGTTGTTGTTAAAGCTACCGCCGTTTGCATAGTAGGTGACCTGACCGCCATTGTAATTGGCGAGGATTTCATCCCTGCCCGGTTCACCTACGCTGCAGCCTACGGCGCCGCAAGCAATTGCTATAGCACCGAGAATGATTGCTAAAAACAGCTTAAGTCTTTTAGTCATCGTTATTTCCTTCGTCCGTTAATTGCTCTTCACCCTCTTCAGCCTTTGCCGATTTAAGTGATTTTGCCTTTGACTTTTTTACAATTATTAACAGCGCAGTCGCCACGGCTATTGCCGCTGCAGCGCCCACGGCTATTACGATAATAGCCCATGCGGGGAACTCACCGTCCTTAACTTCTGCACCCTGGCCTTCGGTAACCGTTAAACCACGTACTGAGAACTTTGCCCCCTCGTAGTCGCCTATACCGATAAGATCGACCATGTTGTCGGTTGCCGTAAGAGGTCTGTTATAGTTCTCGGAAAGGGTGAAGTTGCCCATTGCCTCGATAACCTCTTCGGAGTAATCGTCATAGGTTACCTTGACCATAAGGCCTTCTAAGCTGAAGGTTTCGCCGACTTTATAGGCGGTCTTGTGGGTAGAAACAGTATCTATCGCACAGGTGCTTACGTTGACGACAATTCCGAACGACGCCTTGACGGGCTTTAATGCCGCTTCCACTTCGGTGAGGACGGACAAAAGACCTTCTGCCTCAACAAGCGCACTCTGCGTTGCGGTGAGCTTGTTCTTATAGGAGTGTGCCTGCTTGACTATTGCGGAGAACTCCTCTACCTCTGCCTTGGTCTTGTTTGCGGTAGTCCAACCGGCAATTTCCGACGCATTGGGCAGAGCCTTGAGTATATCTATCAGGGTACGGGTGTCGTCCTCCAGCATCTCTGCAAGTACAACCTTGGTACCGAAGTAGTAGGTGTAAATAAAGTTATCGTAACCTACGCCGTTTGAAGGATAGTTGATCGTAAGCGTATTTTCAACCGTCTTATACTCGCTGTCGCCTGGATACTGAGGAGCATAGTTAGCTATACCGCCTAAAATATTGAGGTAGAACAGCGAATTTGCCGAATAACCGCCGTAGAGAGGTCTTTGCACAACGCCGTTAACCGTGATTAAATCCTCCAACATGGTAGGTGCGTTAATGGAGGTAAATTCAAAGATTGAAATACCGCTTCCGTAGAATGCACCATGGCCTATTGTCTTTAAGGTGTAGGGGAATACGACCTTTTGTACCTTGCTTGAAAGAATGGAACCGAATGCGTACTTGCCTATCGATACGGTGTTTTCTATTACGCTATAGGTAAGCTTGCCGTCTGCATCCTCCGCTGCCTTCCTGTTGTCGGGATATGCAACTAAGACGTAGGTGTTGCCGCTCTCCTTCTTTCCTCCGACGTAGCGGTAGAGAACTCCGTCCTCTGCAAAGTAGTCCGTGTTATTCTCATCTACCGTATAGCCGCTGAAGCAGGGAACGACGTTGCCGTTTATGGTTGCCTTGCCGCTGAATGCAGAGTAACCGATTGAGCTGCAGTTTGCAGGGATTGCAACACTTGTCAACGTGCTGCCCGCAAACGCCTCGTTGCCGATGCTTTCAAGTGCGGCGGAGAAGGTTACGCTTTCCAAAGCTGCATTTTTGTAGAATGCACGCTCCTCTATGGTCTTTGCAGCGGATAAAGTAAGGCTGGTTAAGCCTGCCTCTGCAAACGCGTTCTTGCCGAAGAAGGTTACGTTGCCGATACCCGTTACGGTCTTTAACTTTTCGCAACCTGCAAACGCCTCTTCGCCGATTACGGTTACGTTCTTTAAATCTATTTCTTCAAGGACTGTACAGTAGGTGAATACACCCTTGCCAAGCCTTGTAATATTTTCACCCAGCGTTACGCTTGTCAGGCTGCTCTGCACCTTGGTGTAATTGCTCTCGTCGTAAGCGTAGAACGTATAGGTACCCGTTGAAGTTGCCTCGTCGCCGAAGGTTGCAGAAGCAAGCTTGGTACAGTTCATAAACACGCCTTCGCCCATCTCCTTGACGGCGGGAATGGTTACGGCTGTTATATAGTTACACTCCAGGAACGCAAAGTTGCCTATCTTTGCAACGCTTGCAGGAATTATAAGCTCGTCTTCAATATCGGTATTGCTGAATGCAGCGCCGCCGATCTCCTCCAGAGTACAGCCCGCAGCAAAGGTTAAGCTTTTAAGATCTTCGCAGCTGCTGAATGCATAGTTGCCAATCTTTTTAACGTTTGCAGGGATTGTTACAGAGGTTAAACTGCTGTTTGCAAACGCATAGTCTGCAATCTCTGTTATACCCTCAGGCAGCGTTACGGAGGTGAGATTTAATCCGTAGAAGGCACCCGTGCCTATCTTGGTTACACCGCTTAAGTTAAGGGTGGTTATGCCGTCGAGACGGGATGAAGCAAACGCATAAGAACCGATTTCGGTAATACCGTTATTGACAAGGTAGTTTTCGTCGGTAATCTTACTTGCCGCAGTCACGAGCTTGGTGCCTACGATTTGTTCGCCAACCGTATTCATTTCGAATACGTTATAGCCCATCTCCGCATTTGCTATCTGTGCCTG
>JBJFAG010000326.1:0-1673 GCA_051887795.1 Candidatus Coproplasma sp.
GATAAGTAAATCAAGTTATCAAGCAATTAAGATACATAGTCAAGGGTTACCCTTGAATCGGAGGTTTTTATGGAACAAATCGATAAGGATATCATTGAGATATTGAGCGCAGATTCCCGCACGCCCGACGACAGGCTTGCGGCCATGCTCGGTGTTTCCGAAGAAGAGGCGGCGGCTGCCGTCCGTTCGCTTGAAGAGAGGGGGATAATAGTCAAGTATACCGCAATCATCAACGAAGACGCGGCCGGCAAAGAGGACAAAGTCGAGGCGTTGATTGAAGTTAAGGTTACCCCTCAAAGGGGTGCCGGCTTTGACAATATCGCTCAGGAAATCGCCGAACACGAAGAGGTTAAAAACCTCTATCTTATGAGCGGCGCTTACGACTTGGCAGTCATTGTCGAGGGTAACTCCTTAAAGAGTATCTCCCGTTTCGTCTCCGAACGTATTTCAACGTACGATACGGTACTCTCCACCGCCACCCACTTCATTTTAAAGAAGTATAAGGTAGAGGGTGCGTTGATGAAGAGTAGTGAGGAGAGGGGCAGGCTGTCCGTTCAACCTTAAGTTCTCTTCATATAAGCGTCGTATTTCGGCGTTGCAGTCCGTGCCGCCTTGGTCACTTACGTCTATGTAAGCTCCCTGCGGTCGGTACTCCTGCTCCTTGAACTACTCGCTTCTCTGAAGAGAGATGAGCCGGTTCTCCGTAAATATGCGTCGTATTTCGGCGTTGCAGTCCGTGCCGCCTTGGTCATTTACGTCTATGTAAGCTCCCTGCGGTCGGTACTCCTGCTCCTTGAACTACTCGCTTCTCTGAAGAGAGATGAGCCGGTTCTCCGTAAATATGCGTCGTATTTCGGCGTTGCAGTCCGTGCCGCCTGCTCGCATCTCCGCAAAGGTACAATCCCAAATAAGGTGAAAATTATTTTAAATAATAATCACCCCTTTATAAATATCATTATGAGAAGTTTTGTGAACGAACGCTCGAAGAATTTAAAGCCGAGCGGAATAAGAAAATTTTTTGATATAGTTCAGGTTATGGACGGGGCAATCTCGCTCGGCGTGGGTGAACCCGATTTCATAACGCCCTTCTATATCCGTGACGCCGCAGTCCGCTCCATAAAAAAGGGACTGACGCAGTACACGGGCAACAGGGGTCTGCCCGAGCTGAGGGAGAATATCTGCCGCTATATGTGGGAGAGATTTTCTGTTAAATGCGATCCCGCCCACGTCCTTGTGACGGTTGGCGCAAGCGAGGCGATAGATTTAACCCTTCGCGCTATATGCGAGGCGGGCGATGAAATTCTCGTTCCCGAACCCTGCTACGTATCCTATGCCCCTTCGGTTACCCTGTCCGACGGCGTACCCGTTGCAGTCAACTGCACTGCGGACAACGACTTTGTGTTAACTCCTCAGCAGTTAGAGGCGGTAATAACGGATAAGACCAAGGCGTTAATCCTGGCCTACCCCAACAACCCTACGGGTGCGATTATGACGAAGGAGCAGTTAGAGGCGTTGATTCCCGTCATTGAAAAGCATGATTTGCTCGTCATTTCCGACGAAATTTATGCCGAACTCACCTACGGTTATAAACACGTTTCCATTGCTTCGTTGGGCAATATGCGGGGGCGTACCGTGGTTATCAACGGTTTTTCCAAGGCGTTTGCCATGACGGG
>JBJFAG010000327.1:0-1671 GCA_051887795.1 Candidatus Coproplasma sp.
TTTAAATTTTACGATTATCGCCAAGTTGCTCACCTATAATAGCAAATTTGAAAAGTCGAATTTATTATAAATGTGTCATATTATGACGCGTTTGATAGAATTGCCATTGAACTTTTTACGCTTATAATATATTTTGCGCTTGGAGTTATTATTCCAACGAAATAAAATCAGCCCGTTGGCGAATTGCTCGCCAACGGGCTGATGATTGCAGTTATTAAATTCAGAATCGGTTTTTAACCTAATATCAATTTCTTTAAGATTGCGTCTGCCTTCTTTATATCCGCCTTGCCTTGAGTTGCCTTTTTAACAAAGCCGTACAGGGCGAAGATTGCCTTTTCCTTGCCGCCCTTGAAGTCTGCCGCTGCGGCGGGGTTAGCCTCTACCGCCTTTTTGCAGATCTCTTCAAGCTCGCTATCGTCAACGCCTGCTAAATCCTCTTCCTTAATATATGCGGATACGGGTTTGCCCTCTTCCGCCATCTTAGAAAGGGTCTGCTGGGCAAGGGTGATATTAATCTTGCCCTCGTCTGCAAGCTTTATAAGCTTTGCCGTCTCCTCTGCAGTAACCGGCAGGGCGAAGTTCTCCTTGTCCTCCTCGGTGGGCAGTTTGGAATACAGCACACCCGTGGTTAAATTTACTGCGTTTTTGACGCTTGCACCCAGGGATATTACCTTTTCAACGAAGTCGCACACCCTCTTATACTTATACAAAAGCTTTGCGGTTGCAGGGTTGATTTTAAGCTCGTTAATGTAGCGGTTGAGTTTCTCCAACGGAAGCTCAGGGAGCTGGGATTTTATCTCTTCAACCTTGCTTTCGGGGATTACCACCGTCAATATGTCGGGTTCGGGGAAATAGCGGTAGTCCTGGGCGTCCTCCTTGGTACGCATAACCGAGGTTTCGCCCGTCTTTTCGTCGTAGCGGAGCGTCGCCTGGACTATCTTTCCACCGTCGCTAAGCACCTCGCACTGCCTCTCATACTCGTAGCGCATTGCCTTGTCGATATAGCTGATGGAGTTCATGTTCTTAATCTCGGTACGGGTGCCAAGCTCTGAAGAGCCTTCGGGCATTACCGAAATGTTTACGTCACAGCGCATTGAACCCTCCTGCATTTTGCAGTCGGATACGCCTATATAGCGCATAATCAGCTGGAGTTTTTCGACGTACTCCTTCGCCTCTTCGGGGGAGGATATGTCGGGCTCTGACACAATTTCAATCAGGGGTACACCGCCGCGGTTGTAGTCGATATAGGTGTAACCGCTTTCGTGTACTAATTTGCCCGCGTCCTCTTCGATATGGATACGGGTGATGCCTATCCTCTTTCCGCTTTCAAGCTCTACGTAGCCGTGTTCGCAAAGGGGTTTGTCGAACTGCGATATCTGGTAGGCCTTGGGCAGGTCGGGATAGCAATAGTTTTTTCTGTCTAAGTGAGTGGTAGTGTTTATCGTACAGTGGGTTGCAAGCCCCGCCCTTATGGCGTACTCCACCACCTTTTTATTTAAGATGGGCAGAGCCCCCGGCTGGCCCGTGCAGACGGGGCAGCAGTGGGTGTTGGGTTCACCGCCGAATGCGGTAGTGCAACCGCAGAAAATCTTAGTCTTTGTTGCAAGCTCTACGTGGGTTTCTAACCCTGAAACAAGTTGATATTTCACAGCTTTACACCCCCGTTATATT
>JBJFAG010000328.1:0-6775 GCA_051887795.1 Candidatus Coproplasma sp.
CCTTTGAAACGGACAGCGGTAAAGCAGATATGATTACAGGAAAGGTTGCAGCTAACTTCCAATGGTCGGGCGACGGCGTGTATATTATGGACGAAGCTGAAGCAGACGAGACTAACCCTACGGAGCTTTGGTATTCCGTACCTGAAGAATGTACAAACCTTTGGTTTGACGGCTGGGTAATGCTTAAGGACGGCATTGAGGGTAACGAACAGAAGAAGATAGCTGCAGAGGCTTTTGTAAACTTCCTTTCCCGCCCAGATAATGCGGTAAGAAACATGTACTATATCGGTTATACCTCCTCCATTTCAGGCGGTGACGATATGGATAATAACGTAATTTTTAATTACCTTGACTGGAATTACGGAGCTGAAGAGGACGTTGAAGAAGTTTACGAATACGACCTCTCCTACTTCTTCGGCGAGGGAAGCGATGCGATAGTTTATGCGGATATGTCCACATTCAATTTTGACGATAACGGCAACATTAATCAGGGCAGACAGCTTTTTGCTCAATACCCCTCTGAGAACGTCATAGAACGCAGCGTTGTTATGCTTGACTTCGGTGACAGACTCTCCCAAATCAATCAGATGTGGATTAACGTCAGGTGTCTGGACGTCAAAGATTTTAACCCTGCAGTCGTCTGGACGATTGTCGGCATAATTATTGCAGGCGGCGTGGCCTTAACGCTGTATAAATTCCGCTATCATATCTTTATAAGAAAGAGCAGTATTGCCGAATAACTTCATAAAAATAAAATACGGCCTGACAAGGTCGTATTTTTGCTTTAAATGAGTTGCGTTTTAATCAAAGGTGTTGTATAATATTACAGTCAAAACGAAATGACTTTTGGCTGTATATGGTTCCGTAGTTAAATGGATATAACAGCCCCCTCCTAAGGGGCCGTTGTGGGTTCGATTCCCGCCGGGACTACCAGATAACGCCTCCGATGAGTTTTCATCGGAGGCGTTTTTTCTATCATCTATTTACTTCTTCTTTTTAAATAACAGCATATTACATAATACGTATACAGCAACAAGCACTGCAATAGTTAAAGCCATAATAAGGTACATTACCCACGTTTCAACCTTGTTACCGAAGAAATATATATTACAGTCGATTGAATCTTTAATGCCCTCCACTACTTCGTTTGGCCAGCCTAACGCCAGCATTTCCCTGAAGGTGCCGCCCATTGAGGCGTTGCGGATGAGTGACGTGCCATAAGTTCCGGGCAGAAAGGCAAGTACGTTCTGTAAGCCCGTTCCGAAGCTGTGAATGGGCATATATGCTCCGCAGAGAAAACCGTAACCTGCAGAAACTATTGTGCCGACTGCCGAAATCTGTCCCTGTGATGTCAAGAAAAAGTTTATTGCGGATGACAGCGCAGTACCGAACATAGTTAGCAAAACCACGTCTAAAACGCAGAGGAACACGTCGCCTACACTCATATACCAACCTACGATTGCAACGTAAATCAGGCATAGGCCAAGCGCAACAAAGTTAATTAAAAGTGTAGATATCAAAGTTGCTATATAATATGCAGCAGCGTGCATTGAACGCTTTGCAGGCGCCATTAGCATATCGTTTTTAGCTCCTGAAACCTTATCCTGCACAATGAGCATATTGGAACAGAACGCAACCGTCACACAGCTGACTGCAAGCAATGACGACATAAGCTGACCTGCCACAACTCCGTTAATCAGAGATTCGGAGCAAGGCACTCCGTTTAATGCTGAAGTGAAGGAATCTTTATAAACGTTTGCAAGGAAAGTTACGTATAAAACAAGCAAAATTGCTGGGGTAATAAGCGAGGTGAAAAACATTCCCTTGTCTTTGAAAAACATTTTAATATTACGTTTAACCTGCATAAACATTGTAATCATTTTGCCTCACCCCCTTCAAGCTTTTTACCCGTAACGCATAGGAACACGTCGTCCATCTTACCCTTGGTTATTTCATAGTCTGTAAAGACCTCAGGATGATTTACTATAAGCTCGGTCGCCTCACCTGTATGGGGTACTTCTATTCTGTACGCCTCTCCAACTCTCTCGTATTTTACACCTAACGATTGAACTAACATCTCATCAATATTGTACAGAGTTATGAAGTCTCCCGTATATTTATTCTTAAGCTCCAACGGGGTACCTTCTGCAACTATTCTGCCACCGTCTATTATTACGACGTAATCGGCGTCGGCAGCTTCTTCCATATAGTGTGTGGTTAAAAGCACGGTTACGCCTTTTTCCTTTCTGAGTCTGGTGACAACGTCCCAGATATTTTTCCTTGTCTGAGGATCAAGACCGGTTGTCGGCTCGTCTAAAATCAAAATTCTCGGCTCGTGAATTAAAGCACGAGCTACGTCCACCCTTCTCTTCTGCCCGCCTGAAAGCTTGCCTAACGTACGCTTTAAAATGGGTTTTAATTCAAGCAACTCACACAGCTCGTCAAGCCTTAATTTAAATTGCTTACCGCAAATACCGTACAGTGCAGCCCTGTATTGCAAGTTTTCGTAGACGGTTAAATTTTTGTCCAGCACGGAATTTTGAAAAACTACACCCAGATGCCTTTTAGCGCTATCTAAATTGCCATCCACGTCGCAACCGTCTATAACAACTCTGCCCTCGTCTTTTTCAATCTGACCGCAAATAATAGAAATGGTAGTACTCTTACCCGCACCGTTAACGCCTAAAAAGGCAAACAGTTGCCCCTCTTCAACCGAAAAGCTCAACCCGTTGACGGCATGAACGTCTTTAAAACTCTTATGCAAATTTTCAATTTCAATTACCTTTTTCAATTTTTCTCTCCTTTTATTCGCTCATAACAGATTTAACGCTCGTCTTACTTATGAGCATTGTATAACCTATATTTATCAACTCATAGACGACAATAAATATGGCTAAGCATATCCCGAATGACGCCCAATCAAACGAATACGCAGGTACGCCGTCAAACGAGCCAAATACTATATTTACCATTACCACAAGTATTCCGTATTGATAAACAGAACCTATCGCAAATCCGATAAATGCAGGAATATGATATAACCCAAGCACTGCTAAAGCACACTCTTTAAGACTGTATCCTGTAACCTTCAACATTGCAATCTTTTTCTTATTTCCGTTGATTACCGTAGACATTGCAAGATATAGCGAGACGAAGGCCAATACCAAGCCCATAATGAGTATCATATAGCCCATCATATCGCTTGCGTATTGCCTCATTGAAAGGCCCATCTGCATCATTGCTGAAAAGCAAAAACCGCCGAACGCCACAAAGAATGCAAGCATCTTTTTTTCGTTTAAAACGTTTAATCCCAGCTGAGCTATGAAACTCCTCTCCCTTTTTTCTTCCTTAATCTTTTTTAGCTTTCTCTCCCTGCCTTCACCCCTTATTAAAGAAAGGGCGGGTAACTTAAGCTTATACAGAGCAACGCCTATAGAGAGAACGGAAAAGAATATTACAGGTAAAACCAATATCAATACTAACAGCAGAGGGTGAAAGTGTAACACCACTTCAGGTATTTCCGCCGAACCCTCGTTCTGCAATCGATAAAACGTTGGCATAATAGCCCAGCTGATTGCAAGCCCCAACACTACGCCGATAAGTACACAAAAACCGAATACAATGCATTTAATTGCAATTTTTATGTCTGAATAGCCAAGTGCTTTTAGTATTCCGAACCTCTGCGAATTTGAGTTAATATACTGACCTATGTAGAAAACCAGCATTACGACCGAGGTTAAAACCAACGCAACACCTGAAATTGCACAGACGGCAATATCGTTGAGCTTTAACGCCTTGTATAACGTTTGCAACTCCTGAGGTATTTGCCCCTCTATTGCTCGCAAATCGATATCGTAATTTAAAAACATATTACATACGATTGCAGCACAGCACATTGCGGCAATTATACCGAAAAATTTCAATGAATCCTTTAAACTTACAGCCATAGTGTTACCACCCTATCTCATAAGCCGTTTTCGGATTTGAATTTACATAATCTTCTACTATCTTACCGCTGCCTATTCTTATTACCCTTTCTGCAGTTTCGGCAATGTTACCGTTATGTGTGACCATAATCAGGGTAAATCCGTTTTGCTTTTTAAGTTTTAAAACGTAGTCGAGCAGCTGTCTGCCCGTCTCCTCGTCCAAAGCTCCCGTAGGTTCGTCCATAAACAGCACTTCAGGCTTTTTGGCAAGCGCTCTTGCCACTGCCACCCTCTGCTGCTCGCCGCCAGAAAGATGTCTGGGATACTTTTTAATTTTATCCCCCAAACCCAACGCATCAATAATGTTCAGATAGTCACTGTTGACTGCAAGATCCGCACCCATTCTCACGTTCTTTTCTACGTTCATATCGGGCAGTAGGTAATACTGCTGAAACACAAACCCCACTTTATCTCTACGGAATTTAGTTAAATCTTTATCGGAAAGAGCTGTTAATTCAATTCCGTCATAAGTAACCTTACCGCCGTCTGCCTTTTCAAGCCCACCCAAAATGTTTAACAGGGTAGATTTACCAGAACCGGAAGCCCCTAAAATTACCAGGTATTCCCCTTTCTCAACCGATAAATCAACGCCTTTCAGAACTTGTTGACGGCTATCTCCTACGCCATAGAATTTTTCAAGTTTCTCTGCTTTAATCATTTTTAGACCTCATATCCTTAACCAAACTTGCACAGACCTCGCTTATCATCTGACTGATTTCCTGCGGGGTAAACGTGCAAGTCCCCGTGACGCACAAAACTGCAATACCGTGGGTATAAATCCACATATGCTGGTACAACTTTTTGCTGTCCTCGTTGTTAAGACCGTAACCGTCCTGAACGGCTTTAAATACACCCTCATAATTAACCTCTAATTCCGAAAGGACGTCATCTAAACTGTAATTGCCTTCATTGGACATAAAAAGAAGTTTAAAGAGATTTGGCTCTTCCATTGCAAATTTAATGTAGGAAAGCCCGACTCCTTTAAAGGCAACGTCCTCTTTTAAACCGTCATTGACGTATTCATAATAAATTTCTTTTACCTTATTCTTGATTTCTGCCTGTAATTCGTCCATCTTCTCAAAGAATGAAAAAATGGGCGCAACCGAACAGCCCAGCTTTGCAGCTACCGAACGGGCGGTTACCGCCAAAGCACCCTCTTCCCTCACTATTTCAATTGCCGCATCAATAATCTGTTGTTTTGTGTATTTGTTTTTAGGGGGCATAGACACCTCATTAAATATCATTTGTTATATAACACGTGTTATTTTATCACTGTATTATTGTATAGTCAACCGATTTAATGAATTATTATAATAAAAAAACGCTCGAACAGTTTTAAACTGCCCGAGCGCAATTATTAATTTAAATTAGAGATTAAAGTTCAGCGAAGTACTTAATAGTCCTTACCATCTGGGAGGTATAGGAGTTCTCGTTGTCGTACCAGGATACAACCTTAACCAAAGTGGTGCCATCGCCAAGGCTCATGCACTTGGTCTGAGTAGCATCAAACAATGAACCGTAGGTAATGCCGATAACGTCGCTGGAAACGATCTGGTCCTCGGTGTAACCGTAGGAAGCAGAAGATGCAGCCTTCATTGCAGCATTTACGCTGTCAGCGTCGATTTCGCCTTCGCAAACTGCGATAAGCTGAGTTAAGGAACCGGTGGGAACGGGTACACGCTGAGCGCAACCGTCAAGCACGCCGTTGAGTTCAGGAATTACAAGGCCGATAGCCTTTGCAGCACCGGTAGAGTTGGGAACGATATTAACAGCTGCAGCCCTTGCTCTCCTTAAGTCACCCTTACGATGAGGTCCGTCAAGAACCATCTGGTCACCGGTGTAAGCATGGATAGTAGTCATGTAACCCTTCTTAATCTTGCAAAGCTTGTTCAATGCAGCAGCCATAGGTGCAAGGCAGTTGGTGGTGCAGCTTGCAGCAGAGATAACTGTATCAGTTGCCTTTAAGGTATCTTCGTTTACGCTGTATACAATGGTGGGAAGGTCGTTACCTGCGGGAGCAGAAATAACAACTTTCTTTGCACCTGCGGTGATGTGTGCGGAAGCCTTTTCCTTAGAAGTGTAGAAACCGGTACATTCCAGAACAACGTCAACACCTACTTCTGCCCAAGGAAGGTTTGCTGCATCCTTTTCTGCATAGATCTTAATGGTCTTGCCGTTAACGGAGATGCAATCCTCCCCTGCTTCTACTGCCTCTGCGTACTTGTATCTGCCCTGTGCAGAATCGTACTTGAGAAGATGAGCAAGCATCTTGGGGCTTGTTAAATCGTTGATAGCTACGATTTCATAACCTTCAGCGTCAAACATCTGTCTGAAAGCAAGACGACCGATACGACCGAAACCGTTGATAGCAACTCTTACATTTGCCATAAATATATTTCCTCCGAAAATAAAATTATCTGATTTAGTAAATCTGACAATATTTTTACTATTTTTGCCAGCTATGATATTATATCAAAAGCCTTTGGATAAGTCAACAATTATAAATTAACTCAATAACTATTTTTGTAAACAATTTGAAAAATATACTTGAAATTTACGTCATTATGGTTTATACTAAATATGGTTGTAAAACACATAAATATTATCACAATTTCGGAGGTTATCTCATGGCGTTGGTATCGGCAAAAGAAATGCTTGAAAAAGCAAGAGACGGCAAATATGCCGTAGGTCAGTTTAACATTAACAATCTTGAGTGGACAAAAGCAATCCTGCAGACTGCTCAGGAATTACAGGCTCCTGTAATTTTGGGCGTTTCTGAAGGCGCTGGC
>JBJFAG010000329.1:0-1663 GCA_051887795.1 Candidatus Coproplasma sp.
CCCGTATCGGCAAGTATGAACGTGACGAAAAGGGTAAGGTAGTAAAGGTTAATGCAATTCAGGGCCACTCCATAACCCTCGGTGCATTGGGCTGCTTCATTCTCTGGTTCGGTTGGTACGGCTTCAACGGCGCTGCTGCAACTTCCATGGAATCACTTGCAGTAATCTTCGTTAACACTACAATAGCTCCCGCAGTAGCAACTGTTGCGGCATTAATCTTCACCTGGATTAAGAATAAGAAGCCCGACGTCGGCATGTGCCTTAACGCTTCGCTTGCAGGTCTTGTCGGTATAACCGCAGGCTGCCATATCGTTAACGCAGTAGGCGCATTCTTCATCGGTTTAGTTGCAGGTATCTTAGTAGTTCTCGTATGCGAATTACTTGACAAGAAATTACATATCGACGACCCCGTCGGTGCAGTAGGCGTTCACTTTGCAAACGGTATCTGGGGTACCCTGGCAGTAGGCTTGTTCGCTTGCCACAACTATCAGGAAGGCGCAGAGGCATTAACCGCTAGCGAGCTTGGTCTCTTCTACGGCGGTAACGGTTACCTTTTAGGCGTTCAGGTACTCGGCATTTTATGCATACTTGCATGGGCTGCAGTTTGCATGGTTATCGTATTCTTCCTTATGAAGTATCTGCCCGTAATGATTAAGTTTAAGTGTAACCCCGTAGCAGCTATCAGGGTTGCTAAGGAAAAGGGCTGGAACGGTTTAAGGTGTTCTGCAGAGGAAGAGGTAAACGGCCTGGATATGTGCGAACACGGACTTCCTTCCGCATATGCAGACTTCATGCCCACCATTCCTTCATATGACGGTGAAGCTCCTGAAGTTGACGTAAGCGGTATCGAACCTGCAGACATCACGCTTAATGCAGCAGCTCCTGCAGGCAAGTACACCAAGGTTACCGTTATAACCAACCAGGAGAAGTTCCTGACTTTGAAGGATGCAATGGCGAAGATCGGCGTAACCGGTATGACGGTATCCAACGTAATGGGTTGCGGCGTACAGGCAGGCAAGACAGGTCAGTACAGAGGTGTTAAGACGACAATGCACTTACTTCCTAAGGTTCAGGTCGATATCGTTGTATCCACCGTCGATCCTAAGTTGGTAGTTGCAGTTGCCGAAAAGGTACTCAACGACGGCAAGGTCGGTGCAGGTAAGATATTCGTAACCGACGTAGAAAACGTTATGAGAATACGTACCGGTGAGACGGGTGTCGAGGCACTTGACAACACTAAGTAAGTTTTGATAAGGGGTGTATAACTAATTGGCAAGGTGTGGCGTATGCGCCGAACCAAGCAAAAAATTATTATGCACGCAGAGGCGCATAACGCCGTATACTTAATTTAGCACACACTGCTCTCTCATAGAAAGGGGAAGGGGCGGAGCTTAGTCTCCGCCCTTTCTTCTTGTCCGTCGGAGTGCGGCTTATAAGGCTGTTTATATCGTGTGTACAATAAGTTATTACCAAATCTTGTTTTGGTATAAACTGTGCTTATATATAGTATAATTAATCGCTTTATTTGACGAATTGACTATGGTTAAAGACTATTTTATAATATTATACAGATAAAATTTATATTTATACAATTTTACACGACCGTTAAGCACCGCAGGGTGCAAGGGCGGAATATCTATGAGAGGTAAAAATATGAACTCAC
>JBJFAG010000330.1:0-6749 GCA_051887795.1 Candidatus Coproplasma sp.
CTTGTGAAAGTACCCGTGTGAGCCTACCTCGTGTCCCCTTTTGGCTACCTCTCTTACGCAGTCGATATTGTCGTCTGCCCAACACCCGCCCATAAAGAAGGTGGCTTTGGCAGAGTATTCATCTAAAATATCAAGGATTTTATAGACGTTCTCCGTGTTTTCATACACGTTGAACATAAGCGAAACACCGTTTGCGTTTTTAGCGCTGTAATACACGCTTTCGCCGCCCGACGCCACCTGTCTGTCGCCGCCTGTGGCAAAGCCGACTACGCATACGCACCCCACGACCAGACAGAGAAAAACGTTAACTATGACCGAAATAATTCTATTTTTCAACAGTTTGCCCCTAAATAATTATTACTATAACTATTTTATTTAGGGGAAGGTTAATATAGAATTACTTCAAGGTTACTATTGTTACGCCAATCTCACCCTCGCCATAGGCACCCGAACGGTATTCCTTAACGCCCCTGTGCCTTTTCAAAAGCTGGGAGATTGCAGCCCTCAGCTTGCCCGTGCCTACGCCGTGAATTATTTTAACCTGTTCTAAATTGTCGGTTATGGCCTTATCCAGAAAGTTTTCCACTTCGGGCAGGGCCTCGTCGACCGTCATGCCTATGACGTTGATTTCAAAGGCGGGGTTGGAAGGGGTGAATTTTCTGACAACCTTAACCCTCTCTTTGGAAGATTTGTTATAAGATTTTTCAGGTTTGTTTTCCCTGCGGGGAGGCTGTACCTTAAGCGTTTTGATATTAACCCTTAACTTTATCTGTCCGCAGGCGACTTCCGCTTCCCCCTTTGCAGGGTTGAAGGAGAGGATTGTACCGTTTGCACCCATGCTCTCAACGAACACTTCCGCACCTACCTTTATATCCTCTTTCGTGGCCTGGCGAAGCCCTATTTCAGGGCGTATCTCGCCCTCGTCGTACGCCTCGTCTGCTATCTTGTTTTTAAGAGTCCTTGCCTTTATAAGGTCTGCTTCGGTTAAACTTTCCTTATTGAAAATTTCTTCAAGTTCTTCAAGCAATTCCGTGGCGCGTGCGGTGCGCTCGCCGATTATTCTGCGGCTTTCAGCTTTGGCGCCTGACGTTAAGCTGTGCCTTTCCCGCTCCAATGCGGCAAGCGCCTTTTTGGCCTCCTCGCTCTTTAAAGCCCACTCGGCTTCCAATGCCCTCGCTCTCTCCAGCGTGGCGGTTGCTTCTACCCTGGCATCCTCTGCCCGTTTGATGATATTGTCGTACCTACGCCCCTCGTCGGATAGATACCCCTCTGCCTTTTTAAGTATCTCGGGGTCCATACCCAACCGCCTTGAAATGGCGAGGGCGTTGGAGGCGCCAGGCATGCCGATTTTTATGGTGTACAGCGGTTTTAAGGTTGCACTGTCAAACTGCATTGCGGCGTTTTCTATACCGCCTAAGGAATAGGCAAACTCCTTCAACGCCGTGAAATGGGTGGTTATTATGCCCTTTGCACCGGCATTTAAAAGATGTTCGCATATTGCAGAGGCGAGCGCCTGGCCCTCGTCGGGATTGGTGCCGCCGCCCAGCTCGTCGATTAACACCAAGCTGTCGCCGTCCGCACCGTTGCAGATATTGATTACCCCCGTCATATGGCTTGAGAAAGTAGATAAATTCTCCTCAATGCTCTGGCTGTCGCCGACGTTGCAGAATATCTTTGAGAATGCGCAAACTTCGGTACCCGATGCAGCGGGGACGAACAGGCCGCACTCCGCCATAAGACAGAAAAGGCCCGTCATCTTGAGCGTTACCGTCTTACCGCCTGTGTTGGCACCGCTTAAAAGCAGGAAGGAGTAGTCCTTGCCCAGCTCCAACGAGACGGGAACGACTTTGTTTTTGTCAATTAAAGGATGCCTGCCCTTGACTATATTTATATAACCGCGTTTGTTTACCTGGGGGCAGATTGCCTTTAATGAATAGGCGTACTCCGCTCTGGCATAACAACAGTCGACCTGAGTTAAAATTTCAATGTCGGTTAACAGCTTGTCCTTCATTGCTCCCACTCGGGTTGAAAGGGCTTTTAAAATTCTTTCCACCTCTTCCCGCTCGTCTATGGTAAGGGCGATCAGCTCGTTATTGAGGTTTAAAATATATTCGGGTTCTATAAAGAAGGTTGCGCCAGACGCTGAACGGTCGTGAATAAACCCCTTTACCTTGCTCTTGTTTTCTGCTTTGACGGGAATTACGTACCTGTCGTTACGCATTGTAACAATGCTCTCCTGCAGGTATTGGGCGTCCTTGCCCGAGGCGTACTCCGACAGGGTTGAGCGGATACGTTCGTTTAAGCTCTTGATTTTAGAGCGTATGGTGTAGAGCGCATCGCTGGCATAGTCGCTTACCTTGTCGTTTGCCAGAATTTTTTCTGAAATGTCTCTCTCTAAATTCTCGTCAAAGTAGACGTTCTGAACGAGCTTTTTAAGCAGAATTATATCGGCGTCGGTTGAATTTATTGCACGGTAAGTCGTGCGTGCGGAGCGCAAAAGGCAGTTGACGGAGAGCAGCTCCCCACAGCTTAGCGCCGAACCCTTGGAAGAGCGGACGAGCAGGTCTGCCACGTCGTCAAAGTACTCCACTTTTCCGACGCCGTATTTATATAAAAGCAGGTCGCCCTCTGCGGTGTAGTTTAATCGCTCCCTCACCTCCGCCAAATCACCCGAAGGGATTGTAGCGCAAATAGCCGCCTTTGCAGAGTTCAACACGGCAAAGCCTGCGCACGAGGACAATATTTTATTGAGTTCAAGTCCGTTATAATTAATCTGAGTCATAATAATTATTTTTAGTGTCGTTATAAAACGGGGTTTTCGGCATGTCCCTGGGTATGGGTTTTATAGGTTGACGGGGGTATAACCTTTTCAGTCAATATGCCCGTAAAAGGAGTTCGGGAAGTGAGGTCTGCACAGTTGTAAATTTCAAAACGGCAGCCGTTGAGAGGGTAGTTCACCTCATAGCGACGAAGGGGAAATTCCCTGCCGTTTTCGTCGGTTAAGGTGTAAATCCTCTTTCTGTCGCAGTCCCTGCACGACTTTGAGAAGGGACAATAGATTAAATCCATAACCTTGATATCACCGCCGTTGAGATAGAAGGTATTGCTACGGGCAAGGGGTTTTGCCTCGTAAACCGACAACTCCTTTGAAAGGGCGATATAATCGGCGGGGCAGAGCTTAATTGAAATGCTGTTGGAGAGGTTGAACCCCACCCCTGCAAACAGCTTTTTATTAAGCTCTTTTGCAAGCTCTGCAGCGTAATTGCCCCCGCAATATATGCCGTCGAACGGGGTTATAAGCTCTTTTATCCCCTCTATATCCTCACCCGAAAGATAGGGGGGGAGATAGATAAATTTTTCACCGTCAAAGTCCTTTATCCTTGCAAATAAATCACCCGTGTATGCGGAGGGTTTTAACACTGCGATATCGCAATCTATGCCCTTGAAATCCTCTGCAATTACGCAAACTTTATTGTTCTTTACGGGTTTTTCAGGAGTGGGCAGGGGTTTAACAGCTTCTATCTGAGCGTTTGTATTTGCCGTCTCCCCCTCGAAAAAGCTTGAGTAAACGTACCTGCGGAAGGCGTTTAGTTTTGAAACGGGTATAAAGGATTTGTTATCGGTAGCAACGCTTCCGAAGCTTACTGAAAATGGATAGTTATCTATCTTAGAAAAATTCTTTACTATATCTTCCTTCGAAGTAGGGCGGCTTTGCGCCTCGTCACAGATAAAGTCTGCTATGAAAGTCCTGCCGTCAACCGTTGCCACGGGCGCTTGCCCTGCATTGATTGTTACTTCAACTGATATTTTACGGGTACGGGTGCCGTTTAAAAGCTGATTGTTCAACTGAACGTCGGTAGTGATAAACGCCTTATCGCCGTTTTTGAGCCTTACAGAGCTTTTAAGCTCTATTCCCCCTTTAACTTGAGAGGAATAATAAGCCCCGCAGACTTCCTCCCCACCCCTCAGGATTTTGAAGCCGTCCCCCTCGCCGAAACGGTTGGGAGTGCGGACAATAAATTTACCGTTTTCAACGTTTACGGTGCCGACAAACTCGCCTATATGCCCCTGAACGGCGGAGGACAAAAACGATTTATCCTGGCCGAATGCAAGCCCTTTTGTGTAATTGCCCCTGTTATATGTGCGTTTTAACGCAGAGAGTTGGGTCTTTGCCTCGTGGCCTGCAAGCAGAGTTTTATAGTAGTTTACCGCTGCGGCGACGTATTCGGGTCTGCGCATACGCCCCTCGATTTTGAAGGAGGCTACGCCCGCTTCAACCAATTTTTCAATGCTCTCGCCAACCGACAGATCGGAAAGGGAGATACGGTAGGCGTACTCTTCAAAGTTTTTACGGTTGATTTTATACTTCTTTCTGCATGGCTGTTTACACTTGCCCCTGTTGCCTGAGTTGCCGCCTGCAAACGAGGAAAGATAACACTGCCCAGAAAAGCAGGTGCAGAGCGCACCCTGAACAAACACTTCCGTCTCAATTATCTTTGCTATCTTTTCAATATCCGAAAACTTAGTTTCCCTGGCAAGTATTACCCTGTCAAAGCCCAAATCCTTAGCATACCTTGCGCCGTATTCGTTGCAGATACCCGCCTGGGTTGACAGGTGCAGAATCATCCGGGGATACTCCCTTTTAAGGTAGGCGCCCAAATACAAATCCTGAATTATTATTGCGCTTGCGCCCGTATTCCACACCTTGACTGCCGTTTGCACAAAATTTTCAAGCTCGCTCTCCTTGACGAGGGTGTTCATTGCAACGTAGATTTTTACGTTGAAAAATTTAGCGTAGGAGATTAACTTCGATAAGCTTTCAAAGTCGAAGTTCTGCGCCGAGCTCCTTGCAGAAAAGGCGGTTAAACCTAAATATATGGCGTTGCAGCCTGCGTTGATTGCGGCATATGCGCTTTTTTCATCCCCTGCAGGGGCAAGAATTTCAGCCATTTTCGTACCCGAATTTTTTTATTACTTCGGCTACGCCGCCCTCGTCGCAGGTGGGGGCAACGTATGCGGCAATGCGTTTTAACTCCTCCTCTCCGTTCCCTACGGCACAGCCCAGCCCTGCTGCCTCTACCATTGACATATCGTTTAAATTATCGCCAATGGCAATAGTCTGTCTCATATCAATGCCGTATTTATCTGCAAGGAATTTTAAAGCTTCGCCTTTAGTTACGCCTAAAGGTGAAATTTCAATGAGTACCTTGGCACTGCAGGTTACGTCGAACTCGCCGCTGAAACGGGCTTTTAAAATTTCGTACAGCGACTGCCTTTCGTTCTGGTGAACAAGTATGGCGACCTTGCAAAACTGAGGCTCTACGGATAATACAAAGCGGGATAACGGAACGTCTAAATGCAGTGCCTTTATGCCGATTATACTTTCGTATAGGTTGAGATGCGGTTCGTCATTGGGCAGAGTGGAATAAAAACAGCTATCCGAATAGAGCTGGATGTTTTGGTTTATCCCCTCTAAATACGTGCAGATCTCATTGGCCTGTTCCCGGGAAAAGACTGAATTTTTAATGAGTTTGCCCGTTGCAATTTCCGCAATCTGACAACCTTGGCTGGCGATTACCAGACCGTTAAACCCCATTTCCCTTACCCTCGGCAAAATGCTGGGCAGTATTCTGCCCGTACACACGGCAAAGATACCGCCGTTTTTTACATACCTGTTTACCTCTTCAACCACAAAAGGGGGTACTTCGTTTTTTGAGTTTGCAAGCGTTCCGTCAAAGTCGGAGACAATAAGTTTATAGTTTAATTTGTTCATAGTTATTTTAAGTTATTGTTTAAATAGTCCTTAATTTTTTTTGCAAGTACGGGGCCTACACCCTCGGTTGAAGCAATCTCTTCCTCGGTGGCGTTCATTATGTTGCCCACGTTTGAGAACTTCTGCATTAACGCTATCGACTTTTGTTTGCCGATACCCTCGATCTGGGCAAGCACGCTCTTTAGGGCATTTTTTGTGTGAATGGAGCGGAAGTAAGTCACCGCAAAGCGGTGCGCTTCGTCCCTTATTCGCTGAACCATCCGAAGCGAATAGTCGCTTTTGGGGATTTTTACGCTGTCATCAAAGCTTAACGTGAATATTTCCTCGTCCTGCTTGGCGATTGATATTAAATCGATATCTCTTACGTTCAGCTCGTCGAACACCTGTTTAACCGAGGATAACTGTCCCTTGCCGCCGTCTATGACGACGAGGTCGGGTTTGGGGAACCGCTCCTCTTCCTCGGTGTTGAGCTTGTTTAGCCGTCTTAACAGCACTTCCTTTAAAGAGGCGAAGTCGTCCGCCCCCTCTACCGTCTTAATCTTAAATCTGCGGTAGGAGGTCTTGTCCGCCTCCCCGTCGATAAACACGACCATAGAAGCAACCTTATCCACACCCGAGACGTTGGAGATATCGTAGCACTCCATTCTGCGGGGATAGCGGGATAGCCCCAACTGCTCCTGCAATCTCCTGCAGGCGTTTACCGTCATGTCGTCCTTGTGCTTAATTCTGTCAACCGATTTGTCTAAATAGTCCTTAACGTTTGCCCTGGCCATATCAAGCAGTTTTGCCTTGACGCCCTGCTTTGCATACGTTAACGTCACGGTTTTATTCAGCTTCTCTTTGAAGAAATTTTCTATAATCTCCCCTTCACAACAGTCCTCTACTATTAATTCTGCGGGGGGTTCGTGAGAGGAATAGTACTGGGTAATAAAAGAGGTAAGCGCCTCGCCGTCGGAAAGGTGGGCGTCGTCTAATG
>JBJFAG010000331.1:0-6731 GCA_051887795.1 Candidatus Coproplasma sp.
CATTACTAAGCCTGTTATGCTTAATCCGAGTCCCGGGAATAAAAGCACTACGCTTAATTGCATTACGCACAGTAACAACAGGGCCGTAAGGCTGAGCGAGAAACCGATAATGGCGAAGAAGTTTACCTTCCTTTCCTGCACGGGTGCGCTTTGATTAGGCTTTTTAGGCTGAACGGGCTTTGTGGGTTGAACACACGCTCCGCAGTTGGAGCAGAATTTTGCACCGCTTTCCAGCTTGCTTCCGCAGGACGAGCAGAAGTTACGGTTGATTACCGTCTGCTGCACCTGCTCTGTCTGCTGTACCTGCTGCACCTGCTCTGCCGATTCGCTCTGCTGTTCAGCCGTAGGCTGGCCGTTATCACCATGGGCGGCATTGATATCCAGGTAACCTATAACTGCCACGTCGTGGTTTTCGATTGATATACGGACCGATTCGCCTTCGGGCGTCTGGTCGGGCGCAGGGGTCTGGTCGGGCGCGGGGGTCTGGTCGGGCGCGGGCGGCGTTACCGCTGCTTTAGTCTTTGCCTTTTTCTTTTTACGCTTAACCAGGTAGATTATTAAAAATACCAGCCCGCCGATTGCGGGAATAACTAAGAATATCACGCCGAAAATCACTGAATATGCAATAATGAAGTTAAGGCCGAAATCGTCCTCAACGTAACTATCAATAGACGGCGTCTGAGCAGAGCAGAATTTAAGGCTCAGCTCCGTAGTGGGGAGCGAAGTAAATGTTGCCGAATAGCCCGTCTCCGTCTTTAAGAAAGTGCTGTTTTCAGCGTCGTCAGGGTCGTAATAATTGCACTTCTGCATATACTGCGTGGTGTTGATATTAACCGTTAAAGTGCCGAACGAAGCCCACTCCCTTGCAGGGGAGAGATAATAATTGTATTCATATACGTACGGACTTGAATAGTAATAAACCGTAGGATACATGTAAGCCGTTACCGCATTTTTAAAGGTGCCGCCGGGGGCAACCGACGTTTCGTACACGTACCACTCGGTAAAGAAATTACTGATACCGGGTATGGCACCCGTACCCGCATAAATGCCGTCCGTATAAATATACTCGAACATTGCGTTGTAATAGTCTATTTCGTTTACGTCGCTCTTGGAATCGTAACCCTGTAAAACATATTCCTTGAAGGTCTTGGATTCCATCTTCTTATCGAGCGTAACAGAGCCGTTGACTTCGATATTCCTGTTAAAAACCGAGCTGTAACGGGTGATTGACCAGTTTAAATCGGACAAATCGTAGTCGTTGCCAAGCACGAAAATTGAGAATTTATCCCCATCGTACAGCGAATAATTGAAATTACCGCTGCCGTCAGTATTGCAAAAATATCGCGTCCCCTCGTTAGCAGGCATTTTCACCTTAAAGGTTGCGTAATCGTCGCCCTCCAGAATTACTTTAAACACGTATTCGGTTACGGGCAAATCTACGGTGAAAAAGTCGGTTTCGTAGAAGGTGTCCTTGATCTTCTTGACGTCCTCGTCAAAGGAATTAAAGGCGCCGTAGGTGTGGCGTAAGGTGTACTCAACGGGCTGGCCGTCAACCGTTATGGGGTTTTCTATGCCGTTAACCTTTTCGCTGCCATTCGCATAGTAGGACTTCAACCCGATGGGGAACGCCATTTTTGTATTTACGGTGTCCTCGGTGGGGTTGTAGAATACGTACTCCGCAGTGACGGTGGTGTTATACTTCTCGCCGTCCTGTAACTCGTAAAGGGGCGTGCCGATATTGAAGGTTAACGTCTCCTCCTTCACTTCCAGAACGCTGTCCTCGTGAACGCAATGTATGCCCGTAGAGGTTACGCCCTCCTCCCACGG
This sequence comes from Candidatus Coproplasma sp., assembly GCA_051887795.1. Classification (GTDB taxonomy): domain Bacteria; phylum Bacillota; class Clostridia; order Christensenellales; family Borkfalkiaceae; genus Coproplasma. The sequence goes on from JBJFAG010000331.1 coordinate 1,828, forward strand.
GGCGCCCGAATTTGCAAATGCAGGTACGCTTGCCATAGGCACTGCAACAGTTAGTGCGGCAAGTGCAGCAATTAAACTTTTAAATTTAAATCTTTTCATAATCTGTCTCCGTAAAAAAGGAATTGGTTAGCAATGCTCTATTTGGTTACCGCGAAATAGATTCGGTTATTTTCTGAAATAAATGCGTAATCGGTTGCACCGATACTCTTTAAAGAATAGGCAAAACCCCTGTTCGTCTCACTGCCTATCAGCGCATTGAGGAAGGTGTCGACAATTTGCCCGTTCAGCTGTTCGGCAGTGCCGATCTTTAACACGACGTCTAAGGTGTGAATTAAATCCTCGGTATTTGCCGCCGTAAGATTATTGAGCATTATCGAAGAGTTTTCGGTCGTGTAGGTAAACGCCTCGCCGCCCTTTACTACGGTTGCGGTTGAGGTGATATAGAGATTGTCGGGTATGTACTTTTTGAGATAGTTGAACGGGAAGCCGTTCAGCTCTGCCTTGATTGCCGTTATATCCAGCTTGACTACCGTGCTTAAAACAACGTTTCCGCCCGACAGCTGAGAAAAGCTGACCTGCTTTAACTCAATTGCAATCTGCTTTCCGCCGACGTCTATTTTGCCGCCCGTCTCCTGCTCTAAAATCGTCTGCGCCAATGCGCCTACCTGCTTATCGGTTAGCCTTATATCCTGAGACATCAGCTCTGCTACGTTTTCAAGTTTTACGGAGTAACCGTCCGTCTCGGAATAGGATATCAGATCTTCCACCGAGCTGTTAACCTGAGTCTGCACGGCCGTCATATCCTCGTCGGAAAAGGCGTTGGGGCATAGTACGCCTTCGTCAACGGGTTGATTAAGCGTATTCAACTGCCCTATGGTGTTGAACAGATCTATTCCGTAAGTCGAGCGAACGTATATATACCCGCCGATTACTGCCACCGCAACGATAGCAATAATTATTATCAGGGCTATCAGAAGCTTTTTTAATACTTTCATGTCCGCACCTCCTTTGTGGCAGGTTGATTGCCAATATATGGTTCTATGCCAATTATATTATATTACTATAAGTCTATCTTGGCAAGTACCTTATTGAAAATATATGGAAAGAAAACAGAAAAGGCGTTTGTGCTTTCACACAAACGCCTTTTGATTATTATCGATTAATTAGCCAAGAAGCTTTGCTACAACGCCGGAACCAACGGTTCTGCCGCCTTCACGGATAGCGAACTTAAGCTTTTCTTCAACTGCAACGGGCTTGATAAGCTCTACAGTGATGGTTACGTGGTCGCCGGGCATAACCATTTCGGTACCAGCGGGAAGTTCGATGGAACCGGTAACGTCGGTAGTTCTGATGAAGAACTGAGGACGATAGTGGTTGAAGAAAGGAGTGTGACGTCCGCCTTCTTCTGCCTTAAGAACGTAAACCTGAGCTTCGAACTTGGTTGCGGTCTTAACGGTGTTGGGCTTAGCAAGAACCTGACCCTTTTCAATACCCTTCCTGTCGATACCACGAAGGAGTGCGCCGATGTTGAAGCCTGCGATAGCTTCGTCAACGCTCTTGTGGAACATTTCGAGACCGGTAATAACGGTGCCAACGGGCTTATCAATAAGGCCTACGATTTCTGCGGGATCGTTAACGTGAGCTACACCTCTTTCTACTCTACCGGTAGCAACGGTGCCACGGCCGGAAATGGTGAATACGTCTTCGACGGGAAGAAGGAAGGGCTTATCGGTATCTCTTTCAGGGGTAGGGATATAAGCGTCTACGGTGTCCATAAGCTGAAGAATGCACTGGCATTCAGGAGCTGCAAGAATTTCTGCATCGGGGATACCGGAGGTAGCCTTTTCGAGTGCCTTCAAAGCGGAACCGCGGATGATGGGGCAACCTTCGAAGCCGTAGCTTTCAAGGGTCTCGGTGATTTCCATTTCAACGAGCTCTAAAAGTTCGGGGTCGTCCATCTGGTCGCACTTGTTAAGGAATACTACGATGTAGGGAACGCCTACCTGACGAGCAAGGAGGATGTGCTCCTTGGTCTGGGGCATGGGACCGTCGGTTGCTGCAACTACGAGGATTGCGCCGTCCATCTGAGCGGCACCGGTGATCATGTTCTTAACGTAGTCTGCGTGGCCCGGGCAGTCAACGTGAGCGTAGTGACGCTTGTCGGTCTGATACTCAACGTGAGCGGTGTTTATTGTTATACCACGAGCTTTCTCTTCGGGAGCCTTATCGATCTCGTCGTATCTCATCTTCTGTGCCTGACCCTTGCATGCCATAACCATAGTGATAGCTGCGGTCAGAGTGGTCTTGCCGTGGTCAACGTGGCCGATAGTACCAATGTTAACGTGGGGCTTGCTGTTGTCATACTTAGCTTTTGCCATTTTAGTTTCTCCTGTTATTTTTTTTATTTAATGATAACTTACGCCTTCTCAGGCGTCGCAGCTATCCATATTACGTCTTTTTTGGGGCTGCAATTATAATAGCGCCTAACGCGTTATTTTTATTATATATTAAAACTTTTAAAAACACAATTATTTTGACGAAGTTTTTAAAAATTTTGATTGACACCATACGGCATTTTACGACACAACGTCAAAACGCCGTATGGTAATCTTTTGATTAATGGGGTTGAATAATTTTTAAAATTACTCTTCACCTTATTCAGGCATGCGGCTTTGGAAAGATGCGAGCAAGAGCAGGAGAGCGAGGAAAACCTGAGGGAGTTTACAATGAAGTAAATGACCGAAGGTTGCCACAGCTCGACGAACTATTGCGACGCATATTTACAAAGCATTACGATTAACCGTTCCTCTTAGCCCTTTCGCCTATAACCTTTTCGGCTACCGACTTGGGTACTTCAGAGTAGTGGTCGAACTGCATTGTGAACTGGCCACGGCCCTGGGTTCTGGAACGAAGGTCGGTTGCATAGCCGAACATTTCCGAAAGGGGAACTTCTGCGTCAACTACCTTTGCGCCTGCTCTGTCATCGGTGGAAAGAATTGTACCACGACGAGCGGTTACGTTACCCATGATATCGCCGAAGTAGTCGTCGGGAGTGATTACTTCAACCTTCATGATGGGCTCTAAGAGAACGGGGTTAGCCTTGGACATACCATCCTTGAAGCCCATGGAACCTGCGATCTGGAATGCCATTTCGGAGGAGTCGACTTCGTGGAAGCTTCCGTCGTATACCTGTACCTTGAAGTCTACCATTTCGTAGCCTGCAAGATAGCCGTTCTTTGCCGCACCCTGGATACCCTTGTCGATTGCGGGAATGTATTCCTTAGGAATGGAACCGCCGACGGTTAAATCCTCGAATACATAGCCTGAACCGGGTTCGCCGGGGAGAATGTGAAGTTTACAGTGACCGTACTGGCCCTTACCACCTGACTGACGCTTGTACATACCTTCTGCATCGCAAGCCTTTCTGATGGTCTCACGGTAAGCAACCTGGGGCTTACCTACGTTAGCTTCTACCTTAAATTCACGAAGAAGTCTGTCAACGATAATGTCAAGGTGAAGCTCGCCCATGCCGGCGATAATGGTCTGACCGGTCTCCTGATCGGTATAGGTCTTGAAGGTGGGGTCCTCTTCAGCGAGCTTGATTAATGCAAGGGTCATCTTTTCCTGACCTGCCTTGGTCTTAGGCTCGATTGAAAGCTGAATAACGGGATCAGAGAAAGTCATCTGTTCGAGAATGATAGGATGTTCCTGATCGCAGAGAGTATCGCCTGTGGTGGTATCCTTAAGTCCTACGATTGCGCAGATATCGCCTGAGCAAACTTCGGGGATTTCCATACGGGTGTTAGCGTGCATCTGCACCAATCTGCCGACTCTCTCCTTCTTACCCTTGGTGGAGTTGTAAACGTAGGAACCTGCGGAAAGCACGCCGGAGTATGCTCTGAAGTATGCAAGACGGCCTACGAAGGGGTCGGTTGCAATCTTGAATGCAAGACCTGCGAAGGGTTCGTCGTCCGAAGTCTTTCTGATTTCCTCTTCACCTGTGTTGGGGTTAACGCCCTGAACGTGGTCTACGTCTACGGGTGAGGGAAGGAAGTCAACGACTGCGTCGAGGAGCATCTGAACGCCCTTGTTCTTATAGGAAGAGCCGCAGAGAACGGGCGTACACTTCATAGCGATGGTAGCCTCTCTCAAGCCCTGCCTTATCTCGTCGGGAGTAAGTTCCATGGTGTCAAGGAACTTCATCATAAGCTCGTCGTTGCCTTCAGCTGCAGCTTCCATAAGCGCCATGTGTGCTTCTTCAGCCGCATCCTTCATATCAGCGGGGATTTCCGCCTTGTGATACTGCTTGCCGTCGTCGGAGTCGTAGATTTCTGCGTTCATCTCGATAAGGTCTACGATACCCTTGAAGGTATCTTCCTTACCTATAGGAAGCTCGATGGGAACGGGATTAGCCTGAAGCCTGTCCTTCATCATCTGTACGGCTCTTTCAAAGTTAGCGCCGTTGATGTCCATCTTGTTTACGTATGCAATACGGGGAACCTTGTACTTATCTGCCTGACGCCATACGGTTTCGGACTGGGGCTCAACGCCGCCCTTTGCACAGAAAGTTGCAACGGCGCCGTCAAGTACACGGAGCGAACGTTCAACTTCTACCGTGAAGTCAACGTGACCCGGAGTGTCGATGATGTTGATACGGCACTCGTCTGCCTTAGTCTTACCGGTACGGGTCCAATGGCAGGTGGTTGCAGCGGAAGTGATGGTTATACCACGCTCCTGCTCCTGTACCATCCAGTCCATGGTTGCGGTACCGTCGTGTGTTTCACCGATTTTATGGTTAATACCGGTGTAGAATAAGATACGCTCGGTCGTCGTGGTTTTACCAGCGTCGATGTGCGCCATAATACCGATATTTCTGGTGTGTAATAAGTCGTATTCTCTTGCCA
>JBJFAG010000332.1:0-6711 GCA_051887795.1 Candidatus Coproplasma sp.
GCGAGGGCTGAAGCTAAAACCGACACGTCCTGCGGGAGATAGAAATTTAAGGCGTCTGCTATCTTACACCCCGTAATATCCTTCGACAAATCGACGTGGCAAACCTGAGCTAAGGCGTGTACTCCGCTATCCGTTCTGCCGCTTGCATTGACGACTGCATTCTCCCCAAAGGCCTTGAAAACCGCCCTATTCAGCTCCTGCTGCACCGTTCTTCCGTTGGGCTGAATCTGCCAGCCGCAGAAGTCCGTACCGTCGTATGCAACCTTTAACACGTACCTCATCTGATCACCACGTAGGGATATATTTCAGGGCAGATGTTATAGCCGTAGATATTTAAAAGAATTACGCCTGCAATTAAAATTGCACCGAAGAGTGCGGCAACAGCGTCACGCCAGGTTAAGGTGAGCTTTTTGTACTTAGTCCTCTTTTTACCGCAGGAATAGCAACGTGCATCCATTGCGTCGCCCAGCTCCTCCGCACGGCGGAATGCACTGAGCAAAAGGGGAATAAGCACGGGAATTATTGCCTTGACTTTTTTAAATATATTCCTCGTCTCAAAGTCCGCACCTCTCGCCTTTTGCGCTGAGATAATACGGTTTGTTTCGTCAATCAACGTGGGGATAAACCTCAGTGCGATTGACATAATCAATGCTAAAACGTGAACGGGAATTTTAATTAACGTCAAGGGGAAGAGCAAACTCTCTAACCCGTCGCAGAGGTTTACAGGCGTGGTGGTCAAAGTTAAGACAGACGAAGCCATAACCAGAAAGAACAGCCTGAAGGTCAGAAATACTGCAAAGATAACCCCCTCTAAATATATGCGGATTATCCACCACTCCACTAAAAGCGTTTCGCCTTTGTGGAAGAATACGTTCAGAATCGAAGTGAACAGTAATATAAATATTATGCCCTTTACCGAACGGAGTACCGAGGTTATAGGCACCCTTGCAGCTATGATCGCGGCAAACAGTATTATTGCGCATAATGCAAGGGAATAAAAACTGTCTGCAACGAAAATCATCACTATATATGCAATGAGCAGCAATAGTTTGGCCCTGGGGTCAAGCCTGTGCATAAACGATTGAGTGGGGTAATATTGCCCGAAGGTTACGTCGTTAAGCATTGACTTCACCCCCTTTCAATGACGCCACTACCGCTTTCGAGAAGCCGAGCGAGGTGTAGTCGCACTCAATATTTAACCCTTCGGCTGACAATAACTGACAGATTTTTGCAGTCAGGGGTACGTCTAAGCCGAGAGCTTTTAACTCTTCATACCTCTTAAACAACTTTGAAGGCGTTGCACAGTCGAACAGCTCACCCTCCGAAAGCACCGCGCAAAGCGTGCAGTTTTCGGCAATCTCGTCCATATCGTGGGAGACGATTATGACAGTCTTACACCACTCGCTGTGGAGCTTGTGCAAAAGCGCCATTATCTCCTTTTTGCCCAAGGGGTCAAGCCCTGCGGCGGGCTCGTCCAAAATAAGAATTTTGGGCTTGGTGACTATTACGCCCGCTATGGCTACACGCCTCTTCTGCCCGCCCGAAAGCTCAAAGGGGGACTTGTCCTTAACCTCTTCATAGTTGAGGCCGACCGCCTCTAAACTCTCCCTGACGGCCCTTTCACACTCCTCTTCGGTGACACCCTTTTTGAAGTTCTTCAGACCGAACGCCACGTCGTCGAACACCGTTTCGGCAAACAGCTGGTATTCGGGATACTGAAAGACCATGCCAACGTCGCTGCGCAGAGAAAGCCAGTCGCACTTTTTATCCGAAAGCTTATATTTGCCTATCGTGATTTCAGGCTCCGTCGGGGGAAGTTCGCCCTTTTTAACCTTGGGTTTTTTATATTTTTTAGTTGCCTGGGGGAGTTTAATGAGTGCGTTAAGGTGCTGAATTAAAGTGGATTTACCGCTGCCCGTATGCCCTATAACGCCGAAAAATTCACCTTCCGGAATCGTCAGGCTTACGCCCTTTAGCGCATGAGAAGCAAAGGGGGATTTTGCCGAATAGGTGTAATTTAAATGAGAAATATTAATATCCCATTCCCCGCCGCTATTTTCGGTTGCCCCCGCAGTATTGCCCGTTGAACGGGGGGTAAAGCCGTTTCGAGCAGCTACTTGCTTAATCTCCTTTGCTATCTCCTCCGCCCTCAGACATTCTGCAATTTCAATCCCTTCACCCTTAATATAACGGCAGATTGAAAGTATTTCGGGGAGACATAAGTTGAAGGTTTCAAGCTCGTCACCGTGCCTGAATATCTCATCGGGGGCGCCGTCGGAGACGATTTCACCCCTGTTCATAACTACCGCCCTGGTTGCAAGAAGAGCCTCTTCCATAAAGTGGGTGATGAGTATGACTGTCATACCCTCTTCCCTGTTCAGTCTTGCTGCAACTTCACATATCTCCGCCCTGCCCTTGGGGTCGAGCATTGCGGTGCTTTCGTCTAAGATAAGCACGTCGGGTTTAACTGCAAGAACGCCCGCAACTGCAATCCTCTGCTTCTGCCCGCCTGAAAGTCGGGTGGGAGTTGCGTGGCGAAATTTTTCCATTCCCACTGCCGAAAGCGCCCAATCAATTCTGGCTGCAATCTCCTCACGGGGGACGCCTAAATTTTCGGGGCCGAACGCCACGTCGTCCTCCACTATCGAGGCAACCGTCTGGTTGTCGGGGTTCTGGAACACCACCCCAGCATGAGTGCGGACCTGATTTAAACCGTCCTTGTCGGCGGGATCAAAACCCCACACGGTTATCTTACCGCTATCAGCAGTAAGCAGACCGCAGATGAGCTTTGCAAGAGTAGACTTTCCGCTTCCGTTATGACCGAGAACGGCCAGAAACTCACCCCTCTTTACTTTTAAAGAGACGTTGTTCAAAGCCTTGGGCGCACCTTCCTCGTACGCAAAGCTGACGTTATCAAGCGTCAACGCATACTCAGGCAGGGGAGTCTGGCCGTCCGCCAACCCCTCTTCAGGTGAGCTATCGGTAATTTTTTCCTTATCGCTGTTTTCCATAATCTATAAAATTATACCAAATGTCTAAAAAATTAACAACAATTTTTCACTAACTTATATAGAAAGTAAGTTGAAATTTTGGTGAACGGATGAGTTGGTTAATATTGACTTGTGATAAAAATTTTAGGGAGTTTATGCATAATAATTTTAAAACGCCTATTGACTTTTAAAGGTTGGTGTTCTATAATATTATAGGTGTTTAATGATAACACCGCTGACAATAAATAAAATAAGGAAAATTAAATTACGGAGGTTTCTCAATGAAAAAATTGACTATCGACGGTAACACCGCCGCCAGCCACGTTGCCTACGCCTTTTCGGAAGTAGCCGCAATCTATCCCATTACTCCCTCTTCTCCTATGGCAGAAGTTGCAGACGAATGGGCTACTGCAGGCAGAACGAATATGTGGGGACAGAAAGTTAAGATCGCTGAAATGCAGTCCGAAGGCGGCGCTGCAGGCGCTGTACACGGTTCGCTTTGCGCAGGTGCGTTAACTACCACCTACACGGCATCCCAGGGTCTTTTACTGATGATTCCCAACATGTACAAAATTTCGGGTGAATTGATGCCTATGGTTATGCACGTATCCGCTCGTGCGCTTGCTGCTCACTCACTCAACATCTTCGGTGACCACGCCGACGTTATGGCTTGCCGCCAGACGGGCTTTGCAATGCTGTGCGATTCTTCCGTTCAGGAAGTTATGGATTTAGCGTTGGTAGCTCACCTCTCTACCTTGAAGGCAAAAGTTCCCTTCATCAACTTCTTCGACGGTTTCAGAACTTCTCACGAAGTTGCTAAAATCGACGTTTGGGATGAAGCTGACGACTATGCTGAAATCAGGGCTATCTGCGACGAGGTTGGCATTGCCGCTGAAATCGCTGACTTCAAGTCCAGGGCACTCAACCCCGAACACCCCATCCAAAAGGGTACCGCTCAGAACAGCGACACCTACTTCCAGAACAGAGAAACTGCTAACAGCTACTATGAAGCTACCCCTGCAATCGTTCAGCAGATGATGGATATCGTCTCCGCTAAGTGTGGCAGAAAGTATCACTTGTTCGACTACGTCGGCGCACCCGATGCAGAAGAAGTTATCGTATGTATGGGTTCCGGTTGCGAGACTATCGAAGAATCCATCAACAAGCTCAACACAATGGGCAAGAAGTATGGTTTAGTTAAGGTTCGTCTTTACAGACCCTTCGACGCTGACGCATTCGTTGCTGCTATCCCCGCTTCCGCAAAGAAGCTTGCTGTTTTAGACAGAACTAAGGAACCCGGCTCCCTCGGCGAACCCTTATACCTTGACGTTTGCTCCGCACTCCTTGAAAAGGGCGTTACCGGCTTAAAGGTTGTCGGCGGCCGTTACGGTTTAGGTTCCAAGGAATTTACCCCTTCTATGGTTCTTGCAGTTTACAAGAACTTAGAACAGGCTGAACCTAAGAATCACTTCACTATCGGTATTTACGAGGACGTTACCAATTCCTCGCTTGACTTCTCCGAGAAGTTCGACGCCGCTCCTGCAGGTTCAACTTCCTGTAAGTTCTACGGCTTGGGCTCCGACGGTACCGTTGGTGCAAACAAGAACTCCATTAAGATTATCGGTGACCATACGGACAAGCATGCTCAGGCATACTTCTTCTATGACTCCAAGAAATCCGGCGGTATCACCGTATCTCACCTCCGTTTCGGCGATACTCCCATTCAGAGCGAATACTTAATCGACAGCGCAGACTTCGTTCAGTGCTCCAACCCTTCCTACATCACCCGTTACGATATGACGAGCGACATCAAGGAAGGCGGTACATTCCTCGTTAACACTTCCGCTACAACCGTTGAGGCTTTGGAAGAGTTCTTACCCGCAAAGGTTAAGCAGGATATCGCTAAAAAGCACATCAACCTCTACGTTATCGACGCAATCAAGATTGCAGGCGAGCTTGGCCTGAAGGGTAGAACCAACACCATTTTACAGTCTGCTTTCTTCCGCGTTAATCCCCAGATTATGCCCTATGACCAGGCTGTTGACTACATGAAGTACATGGCTAAGAAGTCGTTCGGCAGAAAGGGTGACGCAGTCGTTCAGATGAACTACAACGCTATCGACTCCGCTGCAGGCGACAACCTTGTAAAGATTGACGTTCCCGCTTCATGGGCAAATGCAACCACCGGCGCTGCTATGGTTGAAGGCCATGCCGATAAGTACTATCAGGAAATCATTAAGCCCATCCTCTATCTCAAGGGTGACGAGCTTAAGTCCTCACAGTTCAACGCTGACGGTTCGGTTCCCACCGGTACTACCAAGTTCGAAAAGCGCGGCGTTGCCGTTACCGTTCCTCAGATCGACCTTGCTAAGTGTATCCAGTGCGGTACCTGCTCCTTCGTATGTCCTCACGCTTGCTTGAGGCCCGCACTCGTTGCTGAAGGCGCTGAAAAGCCCGCTACGCTTGAAACCAAGAAGGCAATCGGCTTACCCGGTTACGAATACAGAATGCAGGTATCTCCCCTTGACTGTATGGGCTGCGGCGTCTGCGCTACGGTCTGCCCTGTTAAGGACGGCGGTGCTATTAAGATGGTTCCCCTTGCAGCATCCCTTGCAGCAGGCGAAGCAGAGAACTGGGAATATGCAATTGAGCTTCCCGACGTTGACACCTCCAAGTTTAAGAAGGAAACCGTTAAGGGTTGCCAGTTCTGCACTCCTTTGTTTGAGTTCTCCGGCGCTTGCGCAGGCTGCGGCGAGACCCCTTACGTAAAGGTTGTTACCCAGCTCTTCGGTGAAGATATGGTTATCGCAAACGCTACGGGCTGCTCCTCCATCTACGGCGGTTCATCCCCTACCTGCCCTTACACCACTAACAAACAGGGCCATGGTCCTGCATGGGCAAACAGCTTGTTCGAAGATAACGCTGAATTTGGTTACGGCATGAACCTTGCTTACACTGCAAGAAGAAACGCTGTAAAGGCTAAGGTTGAAAAGCTTGCTGAAATCAGCGAAACCTGCAAACCCGCTTGCGACGCTTACCTCGCTGCATTCGGTGACAGAGAAGCTTCCAAGAAGGCTTCCGCTGAACTTATTAAGGTCCTCGAAGGCTGCACCGCTTGCGAAAAGTGCGGTTCACTCGTTAAGGAAATCCTTGACGCAAAAGACTGCCTTGCTAAGAAGTCCATCTGGATCTTCGGCGGCGACGGCTGGGCATACGATATCGGTTACGGCGGTCTCGACCACGTACTTGCAAGCGGCGAGGACGTAAACGTACTCGTTCTCGATACCGAAGTTTACTCCAACACCGGCGGCCAGGCTTCCAAGTCCACCAACATCGGTGCTGTTGCTAAGTTCGCTTCCGCAGGTAAGAGAGTTAAGAAGAAGGACCTTGGTATGATCGCTAAGTCCTACGGCTACGTATACGTTGCACAGTGCGCTATGGGTTCCAACCCTGCACAGCTTTTGAAGGCTCTTTCCGAGGCTGAAGCTTACCACGGACCTTCACTCATCATCTGCTACGCTCCTTGTATCAACCATGGTATCAACATGACCAAGAGCCAGCTCGAAGAGAAGGCTGCTGTTGATTGCGGTTACTGGCAGCTCTACAGGTACAACCCTGAAACCGAAGTATTCACCCTTGACTCCAAGGATCCTACGGGCGACTACCAGGCATTCCTTGCAGGCGAAACCCGTTACACCTCCCTTGCTAAGACCCAGGGTGC
>JBJFAG010000333.1:0-1650 GCA_051887795.1 Candidatus Coproplasma sp.
TCCCCCCAAGAAATAAATGAATTTTGTTAGCGGTTGCCGCAATGGGCTTGCGGCAACCGTAATTATCCGATAGGAGAGACAAATTATGCAAAAATTTTATAGTCGGCTTTTGAAACGTCCGATTGTGATTATCGTAATTTTCGCTGTACTTGCCGTCGTTTGCGCTTTTTTGCAAGCGCTTGTAAACGTTAATTACGATATGACTGATTACCTCCCTGAAGATACGCCCTCGACCGTAGCAATTGAAGTTATGGAAGAGGAATTTGACGGAGGTATACCCAATGCAAGAGTTATGGTTAAGAACGTTAGCATTGCGGAAGCTCTCGAATATAAAGAGACAATTAAAAATATCGACGGCGTAACCTCTATTACCTGGCTGGATGACGCCGTAGACGTCTATCAACCGCTTGAAACCATGGACAGTGAAACGGTGGAAAGCTATTATAAAGACAATGTTGCACTGTATACAGTAACGATAGACGAGTCGAGGCTTGTTGATACGGTTAAAGAGATAAGGGCGGTTATCGGTGAGGATAACGCAATGTCGGGAAACGGCGTTTCAACTGCGGTTGCAACGACAAGTACCGTTAACGAGATAAATTTAATCGTAGTTTTCGCCATTCTTGTCGTTATCGTGGTATTGCTTCTTACTACGTCGTCCTGGGTAGATCCCTTGGTTATTCTGCTCGGCCTGGGTGTAGCCATCATGATAAACAACGGCACCAACCTTGTATTTGGCACGATTTCCTTTATTACAAACGCGGCAGGTGCAATTTTACAGCTTGCCGTATCCTTGGACTATTCGGTATTCCTGATGCACCGTTTTGACGAGTGTCTGAAAAAGGAACCCGATCCCCGACAGGCAATGGTGAATGCACTGTGCCGTTCAACTCCGTCCATTTTGTCGAGCGGACTTACTACGGTAATCGGCTTCGTCGCCCTCGTATTTATGCGCTTCGGAATAGGCCCCGACCTCGGTCTGGCACTTGCAAAAGGTATTGCAATAAGCCTTATCACCGTTTTCGTATTTATGCCTGCGCTGATACTTAAAATGTACCCCTTGATGAAGAAAACACATCACGAGAGTATATTTACTATGATTAAAAACGCCTGTACAAAGAAGAAAAAGCGCGTTACCGCAGCTGATACCGTTGAAGTGTTCGGCAGTTTAGGCGCTCAAAACGAGGCGGAGACAGAACAGCTCTGCGCAGGAGACGTAAAGGTTAAGAAGAAATTTACGTTTGGTACGCTGATAACCAAAATAATGATTCCCATGGTCTGCGTATTCTTAATCGTAATGATTCCAAGCTATCTCGCCTCAAATCAGAACACGTTCCTGTACGGTTCATCTAAGATTTTTGACGTTGACACCCAGATAGGCAGCGACACTCAGGAAGTGGAAGAGATCTTTGGTAAAAGCGATACGTACGTAATTTTAGTACCCCGCGGCAATCTTGAAAAAGAGCAGGAGCTTTCGGATTCCTTGCATGAAATACCCGAAGTAAAAAGCATAATTTCTTACGTAGATACGGTGGGTGCTGAAATTCCCTACGAATACCTCGACGCAGATACTCTTTCGCAATTGGTATCCGAAAATTACAGCAGGTTTGTTCTGACGGTGGAGGCGGATTACGAGGGCGAGGCAACTTT